>SDWN01000066.1 GCA_004195305.1 Neptunomonas sp.
AGCATTAAATGCTTATGCCTTTTCCAGGTTTAAGTAATGGCTGCGTGTTCTTTTGTCATCATATTGCAAACCTTGGAAGCTATTGTTTTGAAACCAATGGGGTCAGACTCGATTGAATGAACAAAGGGGTCTTGAGGCAAAAGGCAAGACCTGACCCCTAGTCGTTTCCGCATTCTCGATGAAACCAAGAAGCTCCTCGCGGAGGAAGTCTCTTCATGACAGGCCGCACAGATAACAAGTCAATCAACGATCGCCAGCAAGCTGGCTCGGACCTCCAAACTGTTGCGCAGTTTTCCGGCCCGTTATTGAAGCGTTAGCCACTATCTCGTTGCAACTCGCAGAGTGATAGAATAGTGTCACTCTGTGTCCTGGCATTGGAGTCGCACCATGAAAGTCGAACTCGTAACAACCTTGAAGCGTCAGGCAACGAAAATCCTTGCCGATCTTCACGCTTCAAAGGAACCCGTGCTCATTACAGAGCATGGCCAACCTTCTGCCTATCTTGTTGATGTTGAAGATTTTGAATTTATGCAACGACGTATGCAAATCTTAGAAGGGGTGGCGAAAGGGGAGCGTGCTATCCTCGACGGGCGTACCGTTAGCCAAAGCGAAGCGCGTGAGAAAATGCACAAATGGCTCAAATAAGCTGGACCGAGCCCGCCCTGGAGGACTTAGATGAAATTGCTGAGTACATAGCACTAAGTAATTTGCCCGCTGCTCAAAACCTAGTCCAAACTATTTTCGAAAAAGTTTTGCGGCTTGAACAGTTTCCCGAGTCTGGCCGCGTGCCTCCCGAGCTAGAAAATCTGAACTACCGAGAGGTTATTGTAAGTCCTTGCCGAATTTTCTATAGACTCGAAGGCGATGTGGTATACATGCTCCACGTCATGCGCCAAGAACGACACCTAAGAAAGTACATGCTTTCAATAGGGGAGCGTGGCTAACAAAGCGCTGCACACGGATAAATTACTCGCTGCGCTCCTAATTTACCAGCGAGCTTGGCGTTAGCTTTACCAAGGAGGTCACACATTGAAGTGGGCATTTATCGACTATGAAAACATCGGATGTCTTAGCAAAGTCGACCTTTCTGCTTACAGCAAGGTCGTTCTATTTCTTGGGGCCAAGCAGCCCAAGATTGACCTTGGAGACAAAAAATACGATGCACCAATTGAGCTAATCCTAGTTCAGCTGAAAGCAACGCAGTCCAACAATCTAGATTTCCATCTATCGTATTACCTTGGTAAGTACGATAGTGATGCGCCTTCAAACGTCACCTTTGAAATCATCAGCAACGACAAGGGATTTTCCCCACTTATTGCGCACATCAAGACAAACGGCAGAACGTGCAAGCAGGTCAAAGTAGCTACAGCCCCCAGCACAAAGAGCAAGTTGATAAGCTCTTTAACTTCTAAACCGAAAGACAAGCGTCCCAAGAAAGTGGCAAGCCTTCGTAACCACATTGCCGCACATATGGCGGTTAAGGGGAATGACGTAGCAATACAAAACTACTTCAATCAGCTAGTTAATGAGAAACTCATCAAAATATCTGGCGATGATGTTGAATACAAAAGCTAATAAGGCGTTCAACTTCGGCCGGCAAGCTGGCCTGGGATAAACAGAAGGGGTCTTGTCTTTTGCCTTTACTGGGTCAACGAGAATTGGATAAAGGTCAGCAGCTGGGTGAGATCGGGGCAAAACGCGACCCCGTGCCCGTGCGGGCTGTGCGGTTTTACATCCCATAACTAGCCATGGTGGCTTTCCATCTAGGGTCCTCACGGAGAATGGCTACTTGGGTTTCAAGAAATCGTTGTATATCAGGCCTTCCTTTGACTAGAAAATGTCGAAAATAATTGCTGTGGGGGCGGGCGGAGAAGTGGAAGTAACCGGATAAGTTTTCATGGGATATAAGGTATTTGGCGACAGGTGATGGAATAATGGTTGCTTCGGTTCGTCCAAGCAGCACCATCCGCATGGCAGAGAGATAGGAGCTGGTATTTATGCGTTTAATTTGACCATCTTTAACTAAGGCGTCGATCCCTACCCATCTGCCCCCAAGAACCCCAGACAATGACTTGCCAATCAGGGATAGTGGTCCGGTATATTCGATAGGTCTAATCGCTGAGGATATGATGGCATTGCTGTCGGGCATATAGCCAGAGGTCCAGAGATACCGTTCCATTTTCGCGTCTTTGAACCAACGGGGATTGACCCAAGGAACCACCAATGAAGGTGATCTTTCAAGCATCGAATTGAGCCTCATCCGAGGGAGCGCATCCACCACAAAGTTAAATCGCCCTTCAGATTGCTCACTCAACATGTCTGCAAGATCATAGGTTAGACCGATTCTGGCATCGTTATCGACAATAAATGGCGGGGCATTATGGTAGGTGATGAAGGGGATATTCTCAGCTGATATTGCAGTGGGCGATCCTGTTGATAGCATCAAGCTGGCGAGCAATAGTAAACGTTTCATCCCAGAGTCTCTTATCTTCAATCGTACACTACGTTTATATTGTAGTGGCCTAATAACCCCGGACAGTTAGTTAAGATTTATTATCGATGTCTAACAGTCTGGTATAGGGCACAGTAGCCGTCTGTTACTGGCACGCATCCCACGCATCCAGAATGCTCGTTTTGGGCACACTGGAACCGCTCAGACTATTAGCCCGGAATTTTCACAAAGGTGCTAACAGTCAGACTGTAAGCCCTAGGAGCCTGTCGGACTTAACACTGATCTACTGCGGAAAACCCGGTTCTCTTGAGATAGAGAGGGGTCATATTTTCACGATCACCCTCGTTAAATAGCTCGCTATTCGCCTCAAAAGATCGAAAAATCTGCCTCAAATCGTCTTTCCCTCGCTACGATCGGCCAAGTCCGACAGGCTCCTAGGGTGGCTAAAGGTACGGCTTACATTGCAAGTCACACTTTGTCACCAGGGGCGCTGATCGGTTTTCTGGGCCATCTGACGTTGCATTTGGCCCCATCTGCCTTAAGCCTTGGAATCACCAAGGCTTGGCGGAAGATACAGCCAACTACTTAGCCAGCTGACCCAGAAATTCCGGCCCCTTCATGAAATATCCGGGTTAGATGCGGAGCAATCTCAGACCAACCCACGAATGAGGATTGGATGTTGCAGGTTGGCGCATCCCGTTCCCGACGGGAGCCGAATCTATTCAGCGCCCTGGTTTAAGACCGGCAGGTGATCAGTTTCTGTTCCGCGGGGGCGCGGTCTGCAGCCGTTTTGCCTGTTGCAGCGAGGCGACGCACTGCTTGGGATCGTCCAGTATCAGCACACACTCCAGGCACTGGATACACTCGTCGTAATCGATGCTGCCGTTGCGCTGGATCGCATCGATGCCGCAGCGCCGCTTGCACAGCTGGCAGGGTGAGCCGCACAACTCGATGCGGTCGAGCCAGTGAAAGCGTCGGAGCTTGCCGATGATGGCGAGTCCTGCGCCTAGCGGGCACAGGTAGCGGCAGTAGAATTTATGGATAACCATTCCTAAACCCAATAACACCAGGGCATAGAGCACAAACGGCCAGTGGCGCACGAACAGCAGCGTCATGCTGGTCTTGAAGGGTTCTATTTCGGCCAGGCGTTCGGCCAAGGTCAGCGACACAAAGGCGATTCCGACCAGGCTGATCAGTAGCAGATACTTGATTGAAATAAGTCTTTGATGCCAGTTCGGCGGGACGCGCCATTGTTTGATGCGCAGCTTTAGTGCCAGCCAGGCCAGCATCTCCTGCAATGCACCGAAAGGGCATAGCCAGCCGCAGTAGAGACCGCGTCCCCACAGCAACAGGCTGACGAAGGTGTAGCACCAGAGCACGAAGATCACCGGATCGAGCAGAAACAGACGGATATCGAAACCGTCGACCAGCGCCAGTAGCAGGCTGTAGATGTTGACGACCGACAGCTGCCCCTGGGCGTAGATGCCGATATAGACCAGCGTGAAGGCCAGGAATCCCCACCGGAACCGGGTCATGGCGGATCCCTGATGACGGTAGTGGCGCTGGCGCACAAACACCCAGGTCAACAGCGACAGCGCGCAGACCAGGATCAGTACCTGCGGGATGCGATCCTGCCAGATGCGCAGCCATAGCGGCTGGCGTGTCTGCTCCGGTTCGATGTCGACCCAGTTAAACAGCTCGGCAGGGAGCTGATAGCGGTGGTTGAAGCGGGCCTGGTCGCTGATCAGCGGGTTGCGTGCCAGCGCGACATTCAGGGTCAGCCAGGCTTCGGCTGCCGGGTTAAACCCCGCATGGCCTTTGATCCGAAACAGGTGCGCGCGCTCTAAGCGGGGCAGGCCACTGGCGGCAAAAGGCAGTTGC
>SDWN01000294.1 GCA_004195305.1 Neptunomonas sp.
TGCTCCTGCATTTCAGACACTTCCCACATCCTTGTGGGTCGGGCTTCAGCCTGACGCGAGCAGCACCCTGATCGGAAACAACTCAAACCCACGAAGAAACATCGAATTTTTTGGGTGTTTCATCCCGACACATGCAGCCGCCTGGAGGGTTCTGTCAGAATGAATTCTGACCCACATAAACCAACACCTCCCAGCCTGCACCTCTCTTTTGTGGGTCGGTCTGAAATTACTCCTGCATTTCAGACACTTCCCACATCCTTGTGGGTCGGGCTGAAATTGCTCCTGCATTTCAGACACTTCCCACATCCTTGTGGGTCGGGCTTCAGCCTGACGCATGCAGCACCCTGATTGAAAACAACCCAAATCCACGAAGGAATATTGGGTTTTTTGGGTGCGTCATCCCGACATAGATAACCCCCTGAGGGAGCAGTGAGGGTCAGGTCTTGCGTTTTGCCATTTCGCTGCAGGGCGAAGTGCTCCTTGAGGAGTTTCTACAGCCAATGTCTTACGCATATATGGTCCGCCCCGCGATGCAAGGTAACGTTACTGGGTGGCTAAAAGAGTATGACTAGGTAGATGATTTTACAGTCACGTCTGCCATCAAGGCGTTGCTTGCTTGGCACGCAGGATGATGGGGACGCGGCGTGTGGCGAAGCGCGTGGCTAATGCAGCACCTGATAGCGGGGCAGTGACTGCGCCAACCTATGCTCGTAGTCTATAGCCAGCCTGTGCAACGCAAGCGCACACAAAAGCAAGCCAATATTTTACTCGTTTTATTAATAAGTTAATAACTCTTTGATGAAAATACTTAGATATCTTGTTGCGCCGCAACATAACCCGGCGTACTATCCACCCATCAACTCCTTTTCTGTATGGAAATATAAACATGTTTAAAAATATCCAAACTCCTGACTTCTCTGCTTTCGGCGCTCCGGTTCAGAAACTGATCGAGCTGAACACGGCAACTATGACGAAGGCATTCGACCTTCAGCAAGCCGCTATTAAGAAGCAGATGGCTCAATCACACACTAACTTTAAAGCGGTTCTGGAAATCAAAGACGTTAAGGCTTTAACTTCTTTCGTTACCGAGCAATCTGAAGCGGCAAAGGCCAACCTGGAAACGCTGAAGGCTGATGCTCAGGTTGCCGCTGCAAACAGCAAGGCTTACTTTACTGAAGTTCAGGCGATCCTGGCTGAAAGCAAAGACGTTGTAGTTAAGGCTGCAGCCAAAAAATCAGCATAATTCAAGCTTCTTTTAAAAAGGCTCCCATCAGCAATGACGGGGGCCTTTTTTTGTGCCCGGATGATATCGATCAACGGCGTAGTCCTGAGGCCACATTGTAGCAATGGACGCAGTTGTCCTACGATTCCAGTTTTGACACCGTTTTTTTGCTTTTTTCGGCCAAAAAACGGACGAAGGCTGACTGTAAGTCATTGGCTCGCGTTGAAAGACCTCTGGCTTTAAGAACCTCGACCACACACTCGCATGTGCACAAACAATCAGCGCGTTGATTGCGTCTTAAATTGAAGGCAGACGGCGTTCCTGCTGGAATTTTGACCGCGGGTAAGCCGCTTAAGTACGGGCTTCTGTTGTATATTTTTTGCGCCTCTTGCCAGGTGCCATCGATGATAATGTAGTGTTGGACATTCGCTGTTTCAGTTATCAACTGGCTATTGGCGGATGGATAAAGTAAGGCGACGGTGCCTTCATCGATATATTTCAACAGCTCGGGATCGGGGTTCTTTCTTTCCCAAACAATCACTTTTGCGTTTTCACCCAGAACATCAACAACCAAAGATCCGGTATTGGTTTTTTTCAACAGCTCTCGCTGATGCGTTAACAGTAAAATATTCATAGGCGTGAACGGTAGGGAACCTGCGGGTTGCTGATGCGGCTCTAATCTTACCATCACAACCCCTGCTACAGCCGCGTCGTGCGACTAGGGGGTTGTGTCGGCTGGCATCCAGCGAGTTTTGTAGCACGAAGCATGCGCCATCCTTACTGCTTGATCCGATAGCCGGTGCGAAAGATCCAGCTGACTCCCGCCAGGCATAACAGCAGAAACAGCAGCGTCACCCCCAAGCTGACCCCCACATTAACATCGGCGACGCCGTAAAAGGCCCAGCGAAAGCCGCTGATCAGGTAGACCACCGGGTTGAACAGGGTCAGGGTCTGCCAGGGCTCGGGGAGCATGTTGATCGAATAGAACGCGCCGCCGAGAAAGGTCAGTGGGGTGATCACCATCAGCGGAATAATCTGCAGCTTTTGAAAATCATCGGCCCAGATACCGATGATAAAACCGAACAGGCTGAAGGTAATGGCGGTCAGCAGCAGAAAGGCCAGCATCCACACGGGGTGGAGGATCGTATAGTCGACGAAAAGGCGCGCGGTGACCAGGATCAGCAATCCGATCAGGATCGACTTGGTGGCCGCTGCGCCCACGTAACCGGCGACGATCTCAAACCCGGACACCGGTGCCGACAGTACTTCGTAGATGGTGCCGGAAAATTTCGGAAAGAAGATGCCGAACGACGCGTTGGAGATACTCTCGCTCAGCAGCGACAGCATCACCAGGCCGGGAATGATGAAGGCGCCGTAGCTGATCCCGTCGATCTCGCCCATGCGCGAGCCGATCGCGGTGCCAAAGACGATAAAGTACAGCGAGGTGGAGAGGATCGGCGAGGCCAGACTCTGCATCAGGGTGCGCCAGGCGCGCGCCATCTCAAACAGGTAGATCGCCCGTATCGCATAATAATTCATCCGCGTTGCCTCACCAAATTAACGAAAATATCCTCCAGTGAACTTTCGCTGGAGTGCAGATCCTTGACGTCCAGCCCCTGCTCGCTGAGACTGCGCAACAGCTCGGCGATACCGGTCTGCTCCTGCTGGGTATCGTAGGTGTAGATCAGGCTGGCGTCATCCTCACCGCGTTCCAGCTGATAACGGTCGAGTTCAGGAGGCAGCTCGCTGAGCGGGGCTTGCAGCTGCAGGCGCAGCTGTTTCTTGCCCAGCTTGGCCATCAGCGCCGACTTCTCCTGCACCAGAATCAATTCGCCTTTATTGATCACGCCGATGCGATCGGCCATATCTTCGGCCTCCTCGATATAGTGCGTGGTCAGGATAATCGTGACCCCACGACCGCTCAGTTCGCGCACCATCGCCCACATATCCCGGCGTAGCTCGACATCGACCCCCGCCGTCGGCTCATCCAGAAACAGGATCTGCGGCTCATGCGACAGCGCCTTGGCGATCATCACCCGCCGTTTCATCCCCCCGGACAGAGCCATAATTCGGGAGTCTTTCTTATCCCACAACGACAGCTGCCGCAGCAGTTTTTCGATATAGGCCGGATTAGGGGCCTTGCCGAACAGACCGCGACTGAAGCTCACCGTCGCCCAGACACTCTCGAACGAATCGGTGCACAGCTCCTGCGGCACCAGCCCGATCTTGCTCCGTGCCGCGCGGTAATCAGTGACAATATCGTGGCCGTCGGCCAGCACCCTGCCCTCGCTGGGATTGACGATGCCGCAGATGATGCTGATCAGGGTGGTCTTGCCTGCCCCATTGGGCCCCAGCAGAGCGAAGATCTCGCCGCTACGGATATCCAGATCGATGCGCTTAAGGGCGGTAAAATGGTCGCCGTAGGTCTTACCCAGACCCTGGACGGAGATGATCGATGGCACAGCGTCTCCCGGCACCGCAGCGGTGCAATATAGGTGTCGATGGTTATTGTGGCATGAATGCTGGTGCAGTATTGCTGTAGGTGTCGCGCTCAAAAATGGCTTAGTATGAAGTTCAGACTAGTCCGTCAGCAGCTACCTCAGCCTATACCGATCAACGGCCTTTGGAAAACAATATGGATTATGAATTTAGCACCGACCCTAGTGGCAACCATGTCGCGCGCTGCTCCATGGGCCACGAAGCGCTTGGCAGCTGGTTAACTGCCGAGATTGGCACCAACCACCGCCTGATCAGCACGTTGTTCGAGGCCGTCCAGCGGCTGCAGCAACGCCAAGCCTGGGAGTTTCAACTCGAAGGGACCGAATACGCCCTCGAACTCACCCGGGACGAGGCGATCGTTCGCGCCCATTCGCTGTTTGCCGACGCCGACGAGCTGACCGATGCGCAGGACTATTATGACGCGGAATCGCTGGCGCAGTGCGGTCTGGAAGATTTCGCCGAGCTGCTACACGACTGGCGCCAGTTTATCGGGATAGAGCCAACAGCTTAGGTAAACACTTGGCTTATCAGGCGGCAGCAAGCAGCTTAGCAACGCGGTCTAATGCAAACCACTTCGCTTATCGGGCGGCGGCTGGCAGTTTAGGAG
>SDWN01000298.1 GCA_004195305.1 Neptunomonas sp.
ATCGATAAGTTGGCGGTAGGCGGATGTCGCTTTCAGCCGTAATAACGACCGATTGAAGTCTGCGATAAGCGCCCCGCTGTCTGGGTGATTCCGGGGGGCGATCAGGTAATGACTAAGGGGCTGTACCCATTCGTTAACGACACGAAAGCGGTCCGGTTCGATCCCCAGGTCGCTGATCAGCAGGTGCCCCAACACCTCGTTCACCATCACCATATCCGCGCGGCCGTTGTTCACTAGGCTGATGCACGCCTCCATATTTGCAGGCCTCACAATGTCCAACTGCCCACTATCCAGCAATGCCCTCAATCGCGGTTCAACCGCGTAGCCCAAAGGGAAACAGGCGGTCTTTCCCTTAATCTCCGCCGGCCCCTGAATAACCGATAGGGCCCTAACAAAGAGAACATTACGGGTGTCGTACAGTGGTTCGGAGTAGACCATTTCGGCCCGACGTTGATCCGAATCCACATAGGGAAAGGTCGCTGAAAATTCGTTCAACAAGGTCGACTGGTAACCCCGTTTCCATGGTAAAGCATGGATTTCAATCTCTACCCCCATCTCTTTAGCTACCATGCGCACCAGAGCGGGTGACAATCCCTGCTCAGAATGGCGTTGATCGACAAACGGGGGGTAGTCATCACCTGTAACAAAGCGCAAGCGCTCCGCAGCACCTGCCGATATAGAGATCAACAGAAAGACAAGTACAAAGGAATTGAGTTTAGCCATAGTTTCAGAGTAGTGTTTTTCGCTTCAAGCGGCTAGCAATACCATTGATTATCAGGTGCTGACAGATGCCATCAATGTTAGGGATAGATCAGTTCAGTTCAGTCACTCTAGCGGCATATGGTGATTCGGCTTCAGATGTCGACTTTGTCGTATGACTTGCTGCTCAAGAGAGACCATTAACATCCTCAAAAATAGTCTAGAGGGCGATTAACAATAGTGCTTATATGTCCGCTTTCAGGAATATCGCTTGGATGCTTCAGGCAGGTCTAATCCCCTCCGTATGTCGGAAATGGGCGCATCTACGGAAGTCGACCGAACTCGCATCAACAATCCACTATTGAGCTGTAGATAGCCCACACACCAAATTCCAGATTGAATTTAGTTCATGCTGAAAGCCCCAAGGTAAGCTGATCATCGACCTAACATACCACCAGACTGATGGCCGCTCAGTCGCAACACTTGCCATAAACGGTCACTGATCAAGTGTCCGCTATGGATTGCTACTGATGATGCTGATGATATTGGCCTCCATATTAGATTTTTCTAACGGTCGGCTATGGGCCAATTCCCGAAGTTACAGTGACACCGGAGGCATGACCGCTAAGTAGATGAAGCAGTCGTTTATACCTCCTGAAAGGGAGCAGCAGGCCCACCTATTTGTAATAGCTTACAGCCTTCTGCCTGCCAAGAATTTCATGAATATTCTTCATGGTGTGTCGCAGAGGTAGTGCCGGTATCAATGACCGGCATGTGCCCAGTCCTGTCTAACCCCTAGACGCAGGTCAACGTCCGCTTACGGGAACTTAAATGAGGTAGGGGAGCCAAGGTAGCGGGTCGTCAGGGGCTGCACTGTGTCGCGTCCTGATGCTGCCGGACGCTTCTTGCTGATTCGGGAGTGTCCGCTTTAACGATCAGGCCTATTCGGCATGGCATCGTTTTAACCTTCTTGGATTCTCGCTCAGGGGCGCGTTTGGCGCGGGCCTAGCTTCAGCCTGCATGACGGCTAAGGCGCATGACTTGACCAGGCGTTCTTGTGCATTTATTACACGAACGGAGCCTATGCAGGCTTATGCTGCGAGTGATGAAAACCACTTCGGAATTTATGTAGACTTACGGTGATACGACAGCTGGTAACTGCAATGGAGGCGGCCCCATCAGCCACACCCCGGCACACAATAGACCGCTGTGGCTGCTCCCTTCCGGGTCTGACCAGGTTCACGGTTTCTTGTTGCGAGGGGACCGATAGAGCCACCATAACGTGGGTACTGGCAAAATCTGCAGCACACCAACGGGCGAGGATTATGCTCGATTCGCCGCCAGTGCGCAACTACGTTTTCCCGCCTATGGGCAAATCAACGCGCCTGCAGGTGGTCCTGAATCATTTTATCGGCCTCAGGGGCATCCCAATCGGCATAGCTGCGCATAAAACTCAGAACCCTGCCCTGCGGGTCAATCAGGAAATTTGCGGGAAACACGTCTACCGGAAACTCCTCCCCAAAGGCTTCGACCGAGCCGTGATAGAGGCCCAGGTGCTGAATATTAAGCTTGTCGTAAAATTCACGAGCGCCTGCATATCCGCGCTGATCTAAGGCAACCGCAACCACTTCAAAATCTTGCCCCGCAAAACGCTGCTGCAACCGATCCAGCGCTGGCAGCTCGCGCAGACAAGGGGGACACCAGGTTGCCCAAAAATTCAGCAGCACTAGCTTGCCCTTAAAGAAACTCAGATCGATCGGATCCGATTCCCCCCGCAGCATAGGAACCGGCTTAACCACCCTGGGCGGGTCGACCTTGATAAAACTATTCACGGTGCCATCAGAGGGTTCGGTAGCGGCATGGTTGGCCCAAGCCACAGAGGCTACCGAGAACCACACGAGCATCAGTACAGTGCGTATCACAAACATACTATCTCCTAAGGATTGTGGCGCGGGGCGCTATTGTAATCGGTCATTGACGCAGACAGAAGCGCATCGGCAACCCTCCTGCAACCGCTGTGATAATTGCTAGGGGCAGGTAGCAGACAGCAATCGCCCACGCATCATTCAATCACTCAACGCAGCAATTGCGACAGGTTGACCAGCATACCCGCCGTCGCTCCCCAGATAAAATAGTCTACATAGGGCATGGCGTAAAAGAAGCGCTCCTTGCCATGCAGCATATGGGAGTGGCGCTGACGACTGTGCGGATCCACTAAAAACGCCAGGGGCACCTCGAACGCCTCATCCACTTCGAAGGCGTCCAGCTCAAGCTCAAAAGGAGGGGTGACCAGCCCGACCACCGGCGTCACTACAAACCCAGTGCGGGTAATGTAATCATCCAGCCGACCCAATAACCGGATCCGCTCAGGGAGCAGTCCGATCTCCTCTTGGGTCTCCCGCAGGGCCGCCTGCTCGGCATCGGCGTCATCGGCTTCGGTGCGCCCGCCAGGGAAACTGATCTGCCCCGGGTGATTGGAAAGGTGCTCGGTTCGACGCGTCAGCAATACCGTCAATCCTTCGGGGCGCACCACAATCGGGATCAGCACAGCGGCCTCCATCAGGGCACCCCGCTCTCCGATCTCGCTCACCATCTCCGGGTTCAGGTTATGATCACCCCGGTGTTGAGCCAAGCTCCTCATTTCACCGTCAAAGCCAACCGGGGCGTAGCCTTCAGCTGAAAATTTACCAACCAGCCAGTCAGTCGTCATCTGTGTAGCCTCCCGGCAACAACACTTCGAATACAGGGATTAAAAGGGCACATTTACTGCTCGACATAAAAACTGCATCAACGGCTGTCCCGCATTAAAACTCTCCAAAATGAGCTTATGGCAGTCGCCCGAATAGAGCTGATCGTGGCTTAGATGGCGCAGGGCGATAAAGTCCTTTCGCTTGAGATCGGTCAGCAGCGGATGCGCTTTGTCATACCCGCGCGGAGGGTTCTTCAGACTGTCGCCAGCCAGTTCGAAATCACGCTTAAACGCCGCATCATCGCGTGCGGCCAGCCAGCGTTCGGGCGACTGGTCAATCGCGTCGCGGATGGCTCCCAGCGCCTTGCCATCGGGTCGCCAGATCCCAACACCGAGAAAACACTCATCGATACCAAAATGGATATAGAACCCCGGGGCGTGAACATCCTTGCCCTGCTCATGACGAAACTGAATCCCGACATTGGTTTTGTACGGGGTTTTATCCTTTGCGAAACGCGTGTCGCGATACACCCGCATCATCGAACCACCACTTTTGCGTGGGCTGGCAACAAAATGACGGGATATCAACGCCAGCTCCGGCGCCAGAGATTCAATAAGGCTCAAAGCGGGAGACCTGACCTCATCCTCGTAGCGCTGCTTGTGCGCATTAAACCAATCCCGGTTGTTGTTGGCCGACAGCGACTGCAAAAACTCCAGCGCCTGGGGTGTGAAATAGGCGTCACTCATCGGTTACCTCCTAGGCACTCTGTCGCTATGGATAGCCAACAATGAACTATCTGAGCGGTTGTTGCTATTATCTCCGCGCATTTTTAACAGATCGTTAATCGAAGAGCGTTGAAGACAGTCACAAAACCGATCACCCGCAACCAGGCTCTGGACGGGCCCGATCAGCCTGATTGGACAGG
>SDWN01000535.1 GCA_004195305.1 Neptunomonas sp.
CTTCTAACTTAAGTGAGGCGGGTTTCGCACGACTGCATGGATGCAGGAGGTAGAGCAACGCAGGAGCTGTTGCCGAGCAGGTCAGCCTCCTACGTGCGCTGCCTGTACCTGGGCCAACCGCAACCGCTCCTGATGCTCCATAATCAGCGCCGAGGCGGCCACCAAACGGACTCCCTGCTCATCGAGTAACGGCAGCGCCAAACTCAAATACTCCAGCGTGACCGAATGGGGATGGCCGATCGCTACAGCAAAGCCCTGTCGGCGCGCAGTAGCCAGGGCAATTAGAAACTGCTGATGCACAAACGCGGTGGTCTGCTCGTGATCGAGAAACACGTCCCGCTGCAAGCTAGGGATGCCCTGCCGCTGTGCGACCTCCCTGGCGATAGTGTCAGCCGTGGTACGACTGTCGATAAAAAACAGCCCACGCTGCTGCGCCAACGCCATCACCCACTGCATCTGCGGCTCCAGCGTGGTCAGCAAGCTGCCCATATGATTGTTGAGCCCCTGCACATGCGGTACGTCATCCAGATCGCCGCTCAACACCCGCACAAAGTCATCGTGCTGCAGATCCGCCGTCAGCGCGCCGGGGCCCAGCGGCCGGTCATGAGTATTCTCCATGGGCGCATGCAAAATCACATCTTTACCGCGACTGAAGGCACGCTGAGCCAATTGAGCCCCAAAGGGACTGTAGGGCAGAAACGCATAAGTGACAGGCCCCGGCAAGCTCACCGCCGCTGAGCCCTGCACCCAGTTATCACCCACATCGTCGATAATCACGACTAGAGCGGGCTGTGCCACCGCGTCGCTCTGCTCGCCAGCTTGCGTCAGCCCGACTCCTAGGCCAAGCAGGCAAAGTCCAGAATATCCGATCCACCTGAAGATCATTCGAAGGTTTGGTTGCTAGCCACAATCGACAGCGCCTTAAGCAGATTCAGCGCCTCATTAAGCTGGTAATCAGCACCCAGCAGGTCGCTATCCTCCTGGCTTCTACCGCCCGTTGCAGCGGCCTTAACCGGGGTATCATTGACATTGTCCAGATGCCCCAGCAGATCAACCTCTTTGACCCCTTTGCGGGATTCGAGCTTGGTCAGGGTGGACCGTTCAACGCGGATATCCGGCACAATCCCCTCTGCCTGTATGGAACGACCCTTGGGGGTAAAGTAGCGCGCGGTGGTCAACTTCAGGGCGCGCTTATTCGTCAGAGGCAGGACGGTTTGCACCGAGCCTTTACCAAAGCTGGGCGTGCCCATGATCACCGCGCGTTTGTGGTCTTGGAGTGCACCGGCAACAATCTCCGATGCGGATGCCGAGCCGCTGTTGATCAACACCACCAGTGGCAGCTTGCCGCTGGCATTATCTGCGCTGGCGCTATAGCGCAACTCGGATTGCCCCTCCCGTCCCTTGGTGTAGACGATGAGCCCCTCATCCAGGAACGCGTCGCTGGTATCCACGGCGGCATTCAACACGCCGCCCGGATTGTTGCGCAGATCCAGAACCAACCCCTTAAGTGACGCCTGCTGCTTCAAGGACTCAATCGCCTTGTTCAGATCGACACCGGTATGCACTTGAAACTGAGAGATGCGCAGATAACCCATATCACCGTCTATCATCCGGCTCTTGACGCTGGTCACCTTGATCACCGCCCGGGTCAGGGTCAACTCCAGCGGCTTGGACTCGCCTTCACGCATGATGGTCAGGACGATATCGGTGCCCGGCTTGCCCCGCATCTGGCGAACAGCAGCGGCAAGATCCATCCCCCGGACCGGCGTTTGGTCCAGTTTGAGAATCAGATCACCGGGTTGCACTCCGGCTCGTTGCGCCGGGGTATCGTCGATCGGTGCCACCACTCGGATAAGCCCATTTTCCATCCCGACCTCCAACCCCAGTCCGCCAAACTCACCACGGGTGCTGACCTGCAGGTGCTCGAACGCCTTGGGATCGAGGTAGGACGAATGCGGATCGAGACCGCTCAGCATGCCCTTAATGGCATTTTCCAGCAGCACACTATCCTCTACCGGCTCGACATAGGCGCCCTTGATGCGCTCAAACACCTCGGCAAAGGTGCGCAACTCTTCCAGCGGCAACGGTGGCTTAGACTCCGTTTCTGGAGACGCAAGGGCCCCGCTACAGAGACCCAGGCTCAACACCAGCGACAGGGTCAACCTCTTGAATGGCTGTTTCATAGATCGTCCTTCGGACTTATTCAAAAACATACTAGCCCCGCTTTAGCCAGGCCTGCGGATTAATAGGTTTACCCTTGTTGCGAATTGCGAAATAGAGCCCTACCCGGCTCTGTCCTCCGCTGTCTCCTGCGCTGGCGATCGGCACCCCGGCAGCAACCCAGTCGCCCACCTGCTTTAACAAACTCTGATTGTGACCGTACAGTGTCATATAACCACCACCATGATCCAGGATCAGCAACATCCCGTAACCGCGCATCCAGTCAGAAAAAACCACCCGGCCGTTATGAACCGCCTTAACCGTAGCCCCCATATGTGCGCGGATCAACATCCCGTCACGGCGCACACCCTGTGCGCTATCACTGCCAAACCGTAGCGCCACGCGTTTAGCGGCTGTCGGCCAAGGCAGTTTACCCTTGAGTTTAGCAAATGCTTGCGTGGCTACCTGTAATTCATTGAGTCCCTGAGTCTGCCGGAGTTCCTCAAATACACGCTCTAAGCGCTGCTGATCGGCTTTAAGCTGCGCCAGTGACTGGCGCTGACTCCGCACCTGACGCTTGATCGCGGCTAACGTCTGCTGGCGCTGCTGGCGCGATTGCTGCAAAGCTTCAGAGCGCGCCCGCAGCGTCTGCTGCTCGGTAGCAAGCAGCTGCCGCTGCTGTTGTAATTGCTGCTCGACCCGGTCCAGACCTGCAAGGGTCTGCTCTACCTCATTGACCGCCGCACTGCGAGCATCGCTCAGATACCGATAGTAACGCAACATCCGCGCTACCTGCTCGGGCTGTTGCTGATTAAGTAGCAGCCGCAACCGATCCTGCTGACCGGTTCGGTACGCGGCCGAAACCTCGGCGGATAACGCCTGCAACTGCGCATCCCGACGCTTCTGCAGCTGTGACCGTTCACCGCTAAGCGCTTCGATCTGCTGCTTTTGCTGGGCAATCTGCTGGGTATTATCAGCCAACTGACGGCTCAGACGGCCTCCCTTTTTTTCGGTCTTGCGCAGGGTCTGGGTCAGCTGTTTATATTCCCCCTGAGTCGAGCGCAGCTTTTTCTGCAGCGCTCCGATATCACCCTGTAGCTGCTTAAGCTGTCGCTCGGTTTGCTGCGATGAAGGCTGAGCCGTAGCGGCCAGCGCCGAGCCGAACTGCCACCACAACGCCCCCAGAAGCAGTGCTCTGACCAAAATCCCGAGGCGAACCCAGCGCCCGAGTAGTATCACTCGCGTAGCAACGAGCGGCCGCTCATCTCGGCGGGAACCGGCAGCTGCATCAGCGCCAACAAGGTCGGCGCCAGGTCTGCCAAGCAACCATCCTCGAGGCGAATCGATTTTACCCCGACGTAGATCAGCCCCACCGGTAACAATGTGTGCGCGGTATGAGCCTGGCCGGTGCGCGGATCGCTCATCAATTCGACGTTGCCGTGATCAGCAGAGATCAACGCCTGCCCCCCTGCACGCTGCAGCGCCTCCAGCACCCGACCTAGGCATCGATCAACCGCTTCAACGGCTTTTACTGCGGCGTCAAAATCACCGGTATGACCAACCATGTCGGGATTGGCGAAGTTGCACACTAACAGATCAAAACGCTGCGCCTGGATCGCTTCGACCAACCGCTCGGTCACCTCCGGCGCACTCATCTCCGGCTGCAGATCGTAAGTTGCGACATTCGGAGAGGGCACCAGAATGCGCTCTTCGCCGACGTAGGGTTGCTCGCGGCCACCGTTAAAAAAGAAGGTCACGTGGGCATATTTTTCGGTCTCGGCGATACGCAGCTGGGTCTTGCCCAGGCTCGCCATATACTCGCCCAGGCCATTGCTAATCGGGCGGGGTGAAAAAGCGCAGGCGGCATCGATATCCGCCGCGTATTCGGTCAGCATCACATAATCCGCCAACTGCGGCACCCGGGCACGTTCAAAGCCGCTGAAGTCTTTGTCGACAAAGGCGCGGGTGATCTCCCGGGAGCGGTCCGGGCGAAAGTTGGCACAGATCACCGCATCCCCATCCTCGACCCTACCCTTAGGTCGTCCCGCCTGATCCTGGATCACCTGTCTCTTATACACATCTGA
>SDWN01000536.1 GCA_004195305.1 Neptunomonas sp.
CGCCGCCGTCGCGGTCGATCCCGATACCGAGATGACCCTGCGCCTCCCCGCCTTCGAATCGCTCGCCGATTCGGCCAAGCGCAACGGCAACCTGCTCAGTGTGCTGCCGCGTGTCGCCGCCATGGCTGGATTCTTTCTGGTGTGTATCGCCTTCGCCCTGTTGGTTTTCCGGCGCTGGCGGCGTGGTATATAACTCGATTAAATTTAACTCGTATTTTTGGAGCAACAGCGATGAACGATAACTTGGAAGCTGAGCTGGCGGTGTTGATTATTGAGCTCTGTCACATTGAGGATATTCTTCCGCAGGACGTTCCCGCGGATGCTCCTCTGATCGGGCCGGAATCGCCCCTGGGACTCGATTCTCTCGATGCCGTTGAGGTGGTGGTCGCAGTTCAGAAGAGCTATGCTGTGCGGATCGGTGGAAAGAATTCGAGCCGTGAAGTATTGCAGTCGCTCAAGACCCTGGCCGATTTTATCCGGCTGAAACGGCCGGTGAAGAGCTGAACAATTGTCTTGTTAAACGGTAGATTGAGGGTGTAGACCTCAGGTTTATTCGAGCTATCTGCGAGCCGAAGTCCCCTGCTTATCCCGAATCATTAGACTCATCAAACCCCTCATGCTGGATCCTTGCGGAGCGACGACATGAAATGGCCAAGACTCTTCGAAATCGAAGATCAGAGATGGCTGCCACAGATATTGCGCGATCAGATGACCGACGCGCTCCGCTTTCTGATCATCGAGATGAAGGCATACGCCCCGATTATCCCTGAATTTCTGTGGGTCATGCAGCAATCGCGGACTAAAAAGGTAGTTGATCTCTGTTCGGGCGGAACCGGCCCTTGGGAATACCTGATGCGCGAAATCTCAAAGCCTGCAGAGCTACTCGAGCGGATTACCTTGACCGACTTATTCCCTAACGAAAATGCGCTGAGGGTGATGGCGGATAGCCACGCGCTGTTTAACTTCAGGAGAGAATCGGTTAATGCCCTGGATATTGATCCAGATTTAGAGGGGGTTCGAACGCTTTTTTCCAGCTTTCATCATTTTGATGCCTCTGACGCCACCTCCATCATTCAAGATGCCGTCAACAAGCAAATGCCCATTTGTATCTTTGAATTCACTGGGCGGCGCTTGGCCAACTTTTTAGTTTTGCCGATCACTACGGTTCTCTTGTTTAGCAAGCTATTGATTGCCAAACCGTTGACGCTCTCGCGGCTGTTGTTCTCCTACCTGATACCGCTCGTTCCACTCATCTTCCTGTGGGATAGCTGCGTTTCACATCTCCGCAGCTATTCTCAAGCTGAATTACATGAGATCCTTGGCAACGTAAGCAATTCTGAATCTTTTGACTGGGAAATTGGTGAAAGTAGCTCTCCAAAAACACCCTTAAAGAACAGCTATTTGATTGGCTATCCTAAAATCCCGCAATAATAACAAGTTCCGCTGCCAGGCTAAGTAAGATCCAGTCAAGCGACGCTCAGCTGCATATAGCACATGGAGAAACGACCGCTCTCGGGGATGAAGCAGAGCAGCTTTTCGCCTTTTTTAAGTCGGCCCGAATGGAACAGCTCTTCAAGCATAATGTAGATCGAGGCCGAACCGGTATTGCCTTTCTGGGTCAAATTGGTGAACCAGCGCTCGAAGGGGATATCGAAGCCGATCTGTGCCATGTGTTCATGCAGGTCGTTACGAAAATAGTCGGACGAATAGTGCGGCAGGAACCAGTCGAATTCGTCGGCTTTCAGCTTATGCTTGGCAATCAGACTAGGCAGGGTACGTTCAACGGCCGTGGTGATGATCTCCTGGTTGAGCAGCTTGACATCCTGTTTGACCGAAAAGCTGCCGGTTTTCAGAGCATGCCCCAAGGAGGGTTGCTCGCGCCAGCCACGTAAAGAACCATCCTCGAGCTTGACGGCCCCGGCATACATACAGGTTTCCATTTGATTGGCGAAGGAGATCAGGTCGATCCAATCGATACGTAACGACAGACCGGTGTTTGCGGGCTTATTGCTCAGAAAGGCCGCTCCGGCGCCGTCGGAGAGCATCCAGCGTAAGAAGTCGGCTTCGAAGGCGATGGCCGGCTGTTCTTCAAGTTGGGCGGCTTTCTGCTGGTCAATCGGTCCGCACAGGCTGGCGCGCATGAAAGAGGAGGACAACTCCGAGCCGGTGGCGACAGCATTGTTGTTTTGACCCGAGGCGATGCTCATCCAGGCGTATTTCATGGCACTCATGCCGGCGGTACAGATCCCTGCGGCACTCAGCACCTCGCAGGGCTGCCCGCCAAGTTCGCCATGCACCATCGGCCCGTGGCCGGGCATCAACTGGTCGGGGGACGAAGTGCCGCAACAGAGACATTCGATCTGGTCAGGATTGAAATCAGGCTCTGGTTTCAGGCGTCGGACCGCTTCTGCAGTCAACTGGGCGTTGGTGTGGGTGGTTGCCCCGGTCGCCGGATCGATGGCGTAGTGACGGCTTTCGATGCGGTTGTTGCGTAGAATAATCCTGCGGGTTCGTGAGGGGAGTTGGTTGACCATCCCGAGGATCTCTTCCATCTTTTCATTGCTAACCGGAGCGTTCGGGAGGAAGGCTGCGATGTCGGTGATATAGACTGGCATGTATCTATTAAACCTTTGCTGATTGGTGCCCTTCGGCCAGCAGGGCCGCGTAGCGTTGGTAAAAAAGTTCTTCATCAAGGCGGGTCGGCAGCACCGCATTGGTCAGGGTGTAGTAGTCGAGGTCGTGAATCGTGATCTGCTCGCGCATCTGTTGGTAGAGACGCGTGCCAGGTAGCGGGGTTAGGATGGTATGCATCGGCAGATCAATCTGCTGCTGCTTGACAAAATTACTCAACTTATCAAACTGCCGCTCAGTATAATCCGGTGAGATGATAAAGTCACCGACGATAGTCAGCCCGATCCGATGCAGGATTTCGATCGCCTGTAAGTTGATCGCAGCGCTGCTCTCCTTGTTCATCCCCCCCAAGGCCGCGTCATCAATCTCTTCAAAGCCGATGACCAGGGCGCGCAAGCCGATCTCTTTCCATCGCTTCATTAGCTCGGGATGGCGTACCACCGTATCGGCGCGCACATCCGCCAGAAATTGTTTCTTGATTCCCGCTTTTTCAATCGCTTCAGCCAGCTTCAGAGCATGGCCCGGGTTACCGAAGGTGTTCGCATCAACCAGCCGGATCACTGGGGTCTGCAGGCACTGGATGTCGCGAATCACCGTATCGATACTGGCGGTCAGATACTTTCCTCCGGTCAGTGGTGCGATGCAGCAGAAGGAACAATCATAGGGACAACCAGCTGCTGAAGCGACAAAACCGAGTTGCAGGCCGAGGGACTGTAGAGTGTAATCGGGGCGATAACGCGCGACCAGATCGTAACGGGGAGCCTGCCGCTCGGCCAGATCGTTGCGGCCGAATTTGCGTGGTTGGTAGCTTAATGTTTTGCCTGGATTGGTACGGGCGACCCCTGGGATATCAGAGTCCAGGTCATTTGATTCGATGGCCAGGACCAGCTCGCGAAAGCTTTGTTTACCGAGACCTATAACGATCCAGTCAATCATCTCGCGATTGAAAAATTCCGGGTCGGCAGAGGCATGGACGCCGCCAACCACAAGGATCGCATGACAGCACCGCTTAACCTGTGCCGCTATGCGGAGTAGCGTCTGGGCCTCACAGGTCATGGCCGTCAGGGCGACCAGGTCTGGTGTGAAGGAGAGTAGCTCTGCCTGCAACCCATTTGGTTCTACCTTGAGATCCAGAATCCGGGTTTCATGCTCGTCTAAATTCCCGGCCAGGACCTCAAGAGCCAGAGGTTCACCACGAAAGATTTGCTTGAGTGAGGTAATACCATAACGTTCTTCAGGTATAGAACGACCACAGTTCGGTGGGTTAATTAAGAGTATCTTCATCGTCAGTGTGTAAATACCAAGAGTTAATAAATCTTGATGGGTGTTTTCATGATGGCCCAGTGAAAAATGAAATAATTACTTGCACCTTACGCCAAATACGGCATTTTGTCTCTTAAAACTAGGCGCGGTTATCTGGTGAATAATAAAATTCACTTTACAAGTAATTCTGTTTTTTTCAATGCTAAAATGACACTCAGGGCTATTGATGACTGTGTTGCGCTCTGGCATTCTGACTGATTTCGCGCTTTGAATCAGTTTTTATTGAGGTTGCCTTGAAGAAATCATTCTCTCTGTTTATCGCGTTTTTGCTTATGTCTGCTGGTTGGACAGGGGCTTTTCTGCTGGCGATTACCCCCTCTGTTAATCAGAATTACTGGCTGGCTCCTGCA
>SDWN01000537.1 GCA_004195305.1 Neptunomonas sp.
GAGTGGTCCGAGGACGGCAGGTTCATCTACAAGCCGGACGTGTTTCTCATGAGTTTCTGGCCTACTAGGTCGGCAGCAGCCGACACTGAACGGCCACCCAGTTAGCATCGAAAAATAAATCTGACCCTTTTCCCCTTTTCCCCTTTCCCCCTTTTCCCGGTCAGCTGCGAATACATCTCGATGGTACGGGGGCTTTTACCTTGCAGCGTTAGTTCGTTAAGATGCTGTAGATATAACTTATTGAATCGGTTTAGCTCGTTGGTGATCATGGTGATATTCCTCAGAGGTAATGGCTACCCTGAGAAGTATGGGAAAATGGAACCCTGCCGCGGAGCTGCTTCGTTCAACAAGGTGCTGTAGCGGACAAATTTTCCGCGGTGCGCGGCGTTAGAGCTGACAAGGAAATACGTATTAGCATGCACCCAGAGCAAATAATTCAGTTTCGCAAGCAGTTGATAGCCCTTAAGGATGAACTCATTGGGGCCATGGCCACCACTGCAAATGACATCAAGCCAGTGGTCCTAGATCAGGCCGCTGTTGGTCGCGTTTCGAGGGGCGATGCCATGCAAATGCAGCAAATGGCACTTGAATCTTCGCGTCGTCGCGAACGTCGATTAATCAGTGTGGATCAGGCGCTAAAGCGATTGGAGAAACAGATATACGGAATCTGTGTATACTGTGACGAAGACATCAATGTTCGTCGTTTGGAAATCGATCCAACTGCCATTCGGTGTATCAAATGTGCAGAAGCACTTACCAAGTGATCACCTCTAACAAGGCATTTTCATTCGGAAGATTTGCTCTGCTCCGCACCGCAAAATCCCGCTGAAATGAGCCGTAGGTGTAAATAACACAATGATATTTCAACAGATCCTAGATCCTCGTTAACATGCCTCTTCTTGAGCTAATAATTCTTGTTTTCGTCCTTCTGACTGTCTTATCCATTGTTTGGACCACGCTGCAAACCGGCATTTCCCCCATGATGAGCTCAGGCAAGGCTTGTCAAGCCATGCTTGCTTCAATAGAGATGCCTGCAAATGGTCCTCTAATTGATCTCGGTTCTGGTTGGGGAACGCTCGTTATTGCTCTCGCCCGTAAGCACCCACGTCAACAAGTGATAGGCTACGAGCTGTCATGGTTTCCATGGTTGGTCTCAATAATTCGTAAATATAGCTTACGTCTGGATAACCTTACACTTTATCGAAAAGCATTTAATAATGCTGAACTCAGCAATGCTTCTATTCTATTCTGTTATCTTTTCCCTGGAGGTATGGTCGCTCTTCATAAAAAACTGAAACGCGAACTATTAAATGAGATTCTCATTGTGAGTAACACATTCGCTTTACCTTCGTGTCAACCTACAAAAGTTACCAGACTTAAAGATTTCTACCGAACTCCGATTTACGTATATTATTGGCGGCCAAAGTTCTCTTTTACTCCGCGGAAAAATAATGACGATAAGCCTTATTCAAAAAACGAGGAAAAACACCTAATCAGCCATTCAACCCGACCGACAAAATAATTACTTCACAACCATTTTGCGGCCGGTTAATGCTGCATCGTTATCGCTGACGCTGCCAGCGTCGGCATTGTGTCGGCTGCTGTCGTCTCGAGAGACCAGAAACTCATCAATGACATGACCGCGTTGTAGATACAGCGTCCGATATCGGTAGTCACCATGATGTCCGCTTTGTCGCAGCTCTTGCCATAAACAGGCGCTCAGAACTGTAAAACCAGCGTCCGCTTCCATGTTCCTGGCCAGCAAGGGCGGTTGCCGTGGCCACAGGCCCCCAGTGGCTCTTTTGGGCCGGTAAGCGCCCCCTAAAATCTCAGATGCCAGGGGTCAAAGAACGGCCCTGAAGCCGAGAGCCACTGGAAGTTAACAGGCAAAACGCAAGACCTGGCTTTTCTGCTACAGGTGATTTGATGCAGCAGGCTCTGCAGCTGTCCCCTCATAAAGTACTGAACCGGTAATGGATTGTATTGATGAATGGAGAGTTGATGGCGTTGCTGCGCGGCTTTGGCCAACTGCTGTTTATGCCCCATGCCGGTGTGGGTGTACTGGCCCTGCTGGGGATGATGATAAATTCGCCGCTGATGATGCTGGCAGCGCTGACCGGAGGCCTTGGTGCCACTCTAGTGGGTAGCAGGGTGATGCCTGCACAGGCGTTTAACCAGGGACTGGCCGGGTTTAACGGTGTGCTGCTGGGTCTGGCAGTAGCGCTGTTTATGCAGCCCACCGAACTGCTCTGGTTGTTGGTGTTTGTGGGTGGCGGGTTAACTGCCTGGTGCTTTAACTGGGGGATGCAACGCAATCTGCAGCTGCTGACCGCCCCCTATATCTGCCTGATGTTGCTGATCTTGTGGCTGCTGCCAACCTTGCCACAACCGGATGGTGGTCTACAGTGGCACTGGCTGGAAGCCCAGGTTCTATCTGGCACCCTGACCGGTGTCGGCCAGATGGGCTTCCAGGGAAGCCTGCTATCGGCACCGTTTATGCTGGCTGGCCTGTTGCTAGGCGGCGGCTGGCGTGCCGTGGGCTGGGCACTGACTGGAAGTCTGAGTGGTGCACTGGCCGGTTATCTGGCAGGAACTGACCAGCAGGTGCTGGCAATCGGCCTTGGGGGCTATAACAGCGCGCTGATTGCGATCGCGCTGGCGATTGTTTCCGGTCATCGTCTGCGCAGCTGGCAGCCTTGGCTGGGTATCAGTACCGCGATTGTGCTGACACAGGTGGGGTTGCAACTGGCACTGTTTCCTTTGCTGACGATTCCGTTTGTACTGGCGATGTGGCTGGTAATCGGGGTAGAGCGGTTTAGAGTAAGGGCTTGAATACCCGCCCTTCTACGGGGTATCGGTGTGTCTTTTTTACCGCTGCTTTCCACCCCCGGATTTCGCAAATACCTCATCGCCGAGCAGTATGGATTACTGCAGGTGCGAGTGATAATCCGCTGTAACTCTCCATCGGCTATGATCGCGTTTACGCCACGGTTAAAAGCCGAGATCTTGTCTTCAACGTCAACTGCTTGTTGGGAAGTAATGAGTACATAGTCTTTCCTGATTATCCACAAAAGAAGCAGATGTCTGTGCATCACATGTCGCGGTGATGGCGGAAGATCATGGGTAATCAGGTAGTCTTTTTGTTGGTATAGCCTGACCTCGCTGTGCATATAAGGTGCAGAGAAGCGGAACAGCTGAGCTCGTTCGGCGGTCGCAAGGGCGTCATGTGCACTCTGTTTAAGCTCCAGGATTGCCCGAGACCAGGGGCGGGTCTTAATTCCGTGCGGTAACCACTGCGGGCAAAGGCCTCGGTGATGATCTCCTCTGCCATGCCATATCTGGGAAGATCTTCACCAAAGTACGGGTGCCAGGGTGTGTTAGCGATGGTCACCTCGGGCGGTGAGGCGATAGCCCCTAGGTTTAGGGGCATGCCCTTAAAGTAGTCACCCCGCTTTGGCTATCTCTCCTTTTAGCAGGGTATGAGGGTCCGCTAATGCATCCGCGAGCAAGCTTCGCATGGTTTGTGCGGCTTTGGAGAGCGGTTGATTCTTACGGCTGATGATATAGACCTGGCGTTCGACCACTGGCTGGGATAGCTCACGAAAGACCAGGGGGGGTTCGGTAAAACGGGGCACGGCTTGTTCTGGTAATGCGGTAATGGCCAAACCCGCCTCAACGATACCGGCCAGTGCCGCCATGGTCAGTACCTCATACTCTGGCACATAAACCGATTCAGGCAAGCCTTCGGTGGCGTTGATCAGTACGTTTACCCCGGTATCCTGGGACATGCCGACAAAGGGATAGTCCTTAAGCTTGTGCCAGGCGACGGGCCCTGAGCCTTGAGCCAAGGGATGATCGGGCAGACAGACCAGACCGATCCGGTCGCGAAACAGCGGTGTGTACTCAAGGTCTGGATGATCTTCCCACTGATTGCTCAGGCCAAAATCGGCCTCGCCACGGCGTACCTGGCGATGTACGCCACGGGCGTTGTCATCACGCAGGCTGACCTTGATGGAAGGGGCGCTCAATTTGAAACTTTCGATCGCCCTGGGCAATAGCTTTACTGCGATTGAAGGGAGCACGGCAATGGAGACCAATCCGGTTCGCCGCAAGGATGCGGTTTTCACCCCCATAATGGCACTGTCAAAATCTTCGATCACGCGCTCGGCAACGGGTAGGAAGTCCTCACCATCGGCAGAGAGGCTTACCTTGCGCGTAGTGCGGATGAACAGCTCCACACCGATCAGATCTTCGAGTTGATGGATGGTGATAGTCAGGGCGGGCTGGGATATCGACAGTTTAT
>SDWN01000538.1 GCA_004195305.1 Neptunomonas sp.
TTTTCTTGCATAGATAACAGCTCTTACCGTTAGGTTATCGTTGATGTATGAAGTGGTTTCCCTAGCCCTATTTTCTAACTGTCGGAAATTCAGCGACCCTGAGCAGCACTTATGCGTGCCACAGTGAGAGTTGTGGTCTAGCTATTTTTTTGATGCTTCATGGCAGAAGCCGATGTAGAAAATTAAATCGGCCAGAAAAAAAATAGTAGCAAGAAAACCGGTGAAAAAATTCAGGCCGGGGAGTGTAAAGATACGGCCCTCTAAATTCAATACACCCCCTGCAGACTGACCCTTGCTTTGAGCTAGTTTTACTAGGTTATACCGGTCGGTCTACTGATATGGGTTCTGCCGAGTCAAAAAGCGACCGAACGAGCAGCAATGGATAACGATTTGTTTGGGCAAAGTAGGGCTGTAAATGCAGCCGAGAGAATGCGGGTTAAGAGTAGCGAGACCGGCTAAGCGCCATTCTCGAGTAATTGATTATATATTGAGCGGTTGATCGGAGTGCCCGTTAGAACAAGCGGTTGAACAGATACCCTGATGCTACACACAAAACTATCCACAGGAATTGTGAATAAGATAAAAAGGGCTACGCCAAACTAGAGCCGCATCATAAGGTCGATATGAGCTCGAAGAAGGTCTGTAGTTGGCCCATACCGGACACTTTGTCAGTGACCGTTTATGGCAAGTATTGCGACAGAGCGGTCCTTGCTAAACAGGAGGGGTCCATATACAAAGCAGCCATGATTCCGAAATACGCATAAAGGAGTCATGATGACCCTGGCTATTTGCGCAGGTTGGAACGGGTTCAGGATAGTCCCCAAAAAAATAGGAAGCTATCAGATCTAGTCTGAGTTACAGCGCCGTATTGTACAGTCAGTTCATTGGTTGGCACTGCAGTATCATTGTTAACAGTGCATATAGGTCATTTTTGTTCAGGGTCTTGCTGTAGCTCTGACATATCTTTGCCATCGAAGGTGTCGCTTGGGGTTAATACGTCGGCGGTTTCAGGGATTGCGGCGGCCGCGGCGGCGGCAATATCTACTAGTTGCTCAGGTGCTTTCTCGGCGATCATTGATACCATATCGGTGATGGTTTGTTCGCCATCGTCAGCAAGACGGTCCGCGTAGCGCATTTCTTCCCAGTTATTGGTGACATTGTTGAGGTAAGCTTCGGCAATATCTACGACCATTTCGGGGTTTTCATCCAGCACTGCCTCGGTCGCGGCTTCAATAATCTCAAGGCTTTGCTCAGGCGCGGCTTCGGCCATAGCGATTGCCAGTTCGGCGATATCATAGGATTCGGCTTCATCGAAGACCACTCTGACCAGTTCGGTAGAAGGTTCGGATGTGGCTGTAATGATAGTTTGCAACAATTCCTGTTGATGTTCTGGGGCTGCCTGATTGAGTCGGCTGTAGAGTTCAGTAACATCCACACCATCAACACTAGCCAGTGCACCTGCAACCTCGGTAACTTGGTCGGGTGAAGCCTTGGCTATCAGGCTGACCATATCTAATGCCAGCGCCGGATTGATGAGCGCGATGTCCACGGCTGTTTGCGCCGCTGCGCTCAAACTGGTGGTATCAACATATTCGGTACGGGGGTCCAGCTCGGTACTCACCCAGCCCGTCGCGCCTTGTGCCACAAATGTTTCCTGTTGATCTGTCGGGATCGACCGACGCACACGGCTGCGATAGACGATGAAGAGGGCGAAAAGGAGTTGCATGGCTGCCATGAAAATGAAGAAAGAATTTACCCCGATATGTTCCATCACCAGGCCAACCGCATAGGGGCCGATGATGCCGCCACTGGCGTAGGTGATAATCATCGCTCCGATAGCGCCACCCATTTCGTTTTGTTGCAGGCGGTCGAATGTTTCGGCGATACCCAGCGGGTATAAACTGGCGATCATACCGCTGCTGATGCTTACAAGAACCAGCGCCGGGATGAACAGGTCCAGATCGATGATATAGGGTATCAGGACGTTACAGACCATGGATGCGAGCACGATATTGAGCATGACCTTACGACGTTCATAGCGATCAGCAAGGTAGCCAATCGGATATTGCAGGACAACCCCGCCCATGATCGCAGCTCCCACCAGTAGCGATACGTTAAAACCGGTGATGCCTTTCGCCTCGGCGTAGACCGCCAGCATGCTCAGCAAGGAGCCGAGTATTAAGCCGCACATCAACACGGCCATGACACCGACCGGGGAGGTCTTAATCAATTTGAGTAATGGCATCGGGGGGGCATCATCGATATCCGGGGCTGACGCACTGCTCATGGCGATCGGAACCACGCCACCGCAGAGCAGCACACCGGCCATGATATACAGGGTCGCGTGACTGATATCCGCCAGGTTAATCATGAACGAGCCGAGAAACATAGCCGATAAGAGCACGATTTGGTTGGTTGCCAGAATGCGCGCGCGAGTATCTCTGGTGGCACGTTCGCTTAACCAGCCATCCGCGACGATGTTGGTGGAAGCTATACAGAAGCCCAATAGGACCCGCATCACAGCCCATAGCCACTCATTGAGCCACAGATAACAGGTCAGGATGCTGATGGCAGCCATTGCAGCGCTGGCGGCATAGACACGGATATGCCCGACGTGAATGATCAGGCGGCGGGTATAGACGCCGCCGATCAGCAGACCCACCGAAAACATAGACATGATTAAACCAATATTATCGGCACTGACATTCTCCAGGCTAAGTCTGGAGGGTAGCAGAATGTTGATCAAACCATTGCCCATCATTATGACAAAACCACTAAAGAATAGTGAGAGTAAAGAAAGCAGTGTCGCCGTCATGAGCAAGCATCCTAAACATGTATTTTTTGCAAATGTATGTCGTAATATTCACTAGAGTCAATCAATTAATAATGCTCGCGGTAATCTTTTTTACGGTATCTGAATGTGTCATATCTGCTAATGAAATTAAATGGATTCCTGCGACGGGATGACGTCATGGGCAAGCGCGAATTCAACTCCCGAGTACCTAGCACTGACTAAGGAAATTCCTGCTGCATGTGCGATCTGTTCTTGTCTCTCCCTGAAGCGGGTTGATGGGTGTAATTCGTTAACAAAAAACCGCTTCGGAGATGTCCGCTTTCTGAAATTGAAGATCTAAAAATGGCTTGGATATAAGCAAGCGCTTAATGTCAGCAGTGTCGATGAACTTGTCATTCTCAGCCCCCGCCATGATGTCTGCTTTGTGCGCATAGCTGGCATATAAACACACTGGGTGAGGTGATATATCGCATTGCAGCAATATAGGAATTACTCCTATGGTTGCAGTAGCTTCGTTAGTCCAGAATTAACCTCAAGCTACACGGACACATTGGATGTGCCATCAAAAGGAATTTGGTGGGTGGCGGTGAAGGACTCAATTAAAGAGGCTGCCATTGAAGGCGGCTTTTTTGCTTTCTGCCTACCTAAAACCCCTCGCTATCTCAGTATCCTCAGTCTTAGCTAGCGAACGCTTAGTCCGCATTAAGGTCACAACTTTTCAGTAATTCTCAGCAGATAGACCATACAGAGACCGGAATTTAGCCTCGCGCAAAGCTTCTCGATGCTGACCTGATGAAGAGGCTGTCTTAGATCGTGTTGTATTGTCTTAGCAACACTTGGATATCCTTGCGCACATAATCCGCACAGGGCTGACAGGATATGAACCGGAGAAAGTTATGGGTCTGCAGATTTTTGAAGCAATAAGGGAGGTGATTGCCGAGTCGACAATTACGATCTAACTAGCTGATAGTTCAAGTAAATAAAGGTTTTAACGAAGGTGGTGGTTTCGTTAAATAAGAGGATGGTACCAGTGGGCGGACTCGAACCGCCACGCCTTTCGGCAACGGATTTTGAATCCGTCGTGTATACCAATTTCACCACACTGGCCCTAAAAGAGCGTGTATTATAGGCGGCTTTTTACGCAGGTCAACGCCCGTCTGCGGCTGTTTGTTGATTTTTTGGGTTCTGACGAGAAAGTTGTATAGCTATGCGCGTTAAAGATTTTCATTTTGAACTGCCCGATGAGTTGATCGCCCGGCATCCGGCGGAAAAGCGCACCGGTAGCCGGTTGCTCTGTGTTGAGGGTGACAGTGGTGCGATTGTGCACCGTGCGTTTACCGAGTTGTTAGCGTTGGTGCGCCCCGGCGACCTGATGGTGTTTAACGATACCCGGGTGATTCCGGCACGGATGTTCGGGCAGAAGGCGACCGGCGGCAAGATCGAGATGCTGATAGAGCGGGTCATTGATGCCCATCATGCGCTGGTGCATATCCGTTCCAGCAAGTCGCC
>SDWN01000541.1 GCA_004195305.1 Neptunomonas sp.
GATCTGGGGGCCGGTAGCGACAGCCATCGTCTGGGGGCTGGGCTTCTCAACCGTGCTGACCCTGTTCGTGATTCCGCTGCTTTACCGGCTGACGATGAAGCGTGCCGCCCGGAACCGGGCTGGCTGATCCTGTTTTCCCAAGCGCACGCTTGATGTCAGTGGGATGCGTACCAGGGTCAGACGATTGCGACACTTTGGGGTGCTCAATCCACAGCAGCGGGGTTGGCAAAAAGCAGACCCGCTGTCTGAGGAGTGCTGAGTTAATAACGAATCACGTCGCCACGCTGGGTTTTGAAACTGTTCATGGCTGACGCTATGGCAAACTTCTCCTGCACCGAGGTCACTTTGATCTGACCGACGGCATTTTCAATCTTGCCCAAGCTCAACCCACTTTCGGGGTCGATCAGTTCTTCGGTCACGGTTGAGACGTTCATCACGTCACCCACCTTGATCCCCGAATCGAGCCCTGCATTGATAAAGATGTGCTGGCCACGAGTACTGACCACCTGTCCCTGCCAAGGAAGCTGGCGGGTGCCTTTGATCACATAGAACACGGCGTCGTTAAGCGCGGTTCGGGTCGCCTGTCCAACTGGGGTCTTGTAAAACTTATCGCCACCGACGGTGATATGTTTAAAATCCAGACCCAGTGCCAGCCCCCTTGACTTGCTATCGGCTTCTACCCGTTTGGTGAACAGCACTTGGCCGGTGCTGGCATCGAGCAAGCGTAGGTTGATGGCTACGTGACTGGTGCCGCCACTGCCGCCCAGACGCAGACCAAACGGCAACGACCCGGAGGCCAGGCCAATATTAAGACCGCCACTCTCTTGCTGCGGTTCAAATTCGGTGATGTCAGCTTTAACCAAGACCTGGGCACCTGCGACACGGCCTGCACGGGGGGCTGTTTCGGGGCTGGCTACCCCCGCCAGACCCAGCTCCTGTTCACGCAAAATATGCGCTAACGCGGTGCGCTCGGTGACGATAAAGCAGTCGGTCTGCTCAAGCGCGGTGGTTAGCTGGGAAGCCATCGCTTCACCGATATCGTAACCTTCGAATGAGCCGAGTTTTCCGGTGCCACCCACCGGCATCACCGCAACCCGCATCTTGGGTCCGCTACAGGCGATTTCTGCCCGTTGCTCTGGGGTGACAGAGGATTTGACGGTCTGCTGTTTGCAGCCAACCAGGCTAATGGCAATCAGGGGGATGGCGATCAGGCTACTGAATTTCATGTCATTCTCTCCGGGCTTGTTAGTTCTCATCGCGTAGGTAACGGCTGCTGGGAAAGAGGTTCAGTATTAATCAAAAACAATACGGCTGTTGCCTCCTGATCTTTTGTTCGCCAGCAAGGGTAAAAGATCAGGGGGGCGATTACTCCGTATCGGTGTTGCTTAGAAGCATCTCCAGATAGCGGATCTGGGTTTGGGTCAGCAGCGCATTACTGTCGGTCTGGATCACCAGAAAGCGCGGTGAATCGATGACCGGATGGCCGCTCAACTGCTGTTTGAGTAGCAGTTGCTGCACCAACGGATCGAACCTGCCTGCTTGGGCAATCACCAGGCTGACACCGCTGCCACTGCCGCCGCATTCGTGGTTATACCGATGCGCTTTGGATGTTGATGCAGCGGGAGTTAAGGTCGCAGCCACGATACCCGTCACCATCAAGAGAGGAATTAGTACGCGTTTCATAGCCCACCTCCGCCGACATTGAGATCGGCCCCGAGGGCCTGTTGATTTGTGGTGGCGATGCCGCCATTGTTGTCGCCACAGACCAGCACCACGTTGCCGTTGTTACCGTTGAGATCGACGTCCAGACAACGAAAGCGATCCTCCATCCGTTCCAGATTATGGGTGACCTGTTGACGCATCAGGTGCACATCTGCGGTGGCTGCGGGCTGAATCGGTTGGGCCCTGGTATGGGACCGAGCCGTATTCAAATAGCCGGACCAGTCCTGCTCCAGCCTCATCCGCATCGATTGCAGCGACTGAAGCTGCTCGATCACCGGATTTACCGCTGGCGCCTGTAACGGCGTTGTTTGAGGTGCGGTTGGTTCAGTTGCCTGGCCCCAGGCCCCGTTAGAAAGCACTACACAGAGCGCTAATAGTTGGAATCGCATCTTCTATCCCTCGCTAGTTGTTGGCGCGGTCGCTGCTTGAGATCTGGCTGTCGGCCTGTTGTTGCTGATCATTGCTCTGCAGGTTGGTGCTGTCTCCGCCCTGGCTGCCGTGCTGGTTGTTGCCGATCTGGCTGTTGTAGAGGTTGCCCTTGTTGACATCGCCGATATGAATGTTGCCGCCGTTGGCGTTGATGTTAGAGAGCTGGATTGGTGCGTTATTATCACCGTCCACCCTCAAGGCGTTGCTCTGAGGCGCGAACTGCCAATTGAAACCAGCTCCGGTTTGGCCGCTATCACGGTTGTGCTCGGTGACCAAACTACCGACGCTGACGCTGCCCTGCTGCTGCCCCAATTGGTGGCCGCGTGCCTGGCCCTGGTTGTCCGCCGCTTGGCCGACGCCGCTGCTGAAATCGCGCTGCTTGTCGCGCTGCTGCTGGCTGCTGCGGTACTGTTGATCCAGCAGGTACTGACGGGTCAGGGCCTGCCGGTTCTGCTGGGTTGATTGGCGGCTGTTATCGACAGCGATATCTGCCTCGCTGACCGCATCGCTATGGCGACTGTTGTCCGCTTCTCGCACGCCGGAGTAGTTTTGATTGAAACTGTCAGTGACCAGGGTTTGCGCATGGACAGCTGGCAGCGCCAGCATCACGGACAGGCCTAGGGTTAGGGGGATATGTGTTATCTGCATGGTGCAACTCCTCGTGGGTTGGAACGTGCTCAGAGGGCGGCTGCTACCGGATCAATATTGGTAGCGAGTGCCGAGCCTGCGTTCCATAGGTGGGTACCGTGTGGTTCGAAGGGGGTTCAAAGTTTTTGCGGAGGAGGTGGTCATGGCTTTGCAGGGGTTTGTCGCCACCAAGAGGGCAGAACGAATGAGCCCCCGTTTCCGAGGGCTCATTGATATCACCGCAACTGTTACTTGGACGCGGTATTGCTGACCGTATCGATGGAGCCGACGTAGGAGGCGGCATCTTGCTGCTGGTCGTTACCCTGCAAGTTGGTAGCGTTACCGCCCTGCATTCCGGACTGCACCCCGCCAATATGACTTTGCATCATATTGCCGTTGCTGGTGCTGCCGTAATGGCTGCTGTACGTCGGTGACAACAGGCTGTGGCCGGTATGTTTGCGGGTGTTGGTTTCACTCACCAACGAACCTACCGAGGTGTCACCCTGCTTCTGCTTCATGCTGTGGCCGGTGGCGTTGCCGACATTACCCGCGTTTTGACCTACGCCACTGGAGTAGCTACGCAGCTGGTTCAAGTTCTGGTTGGCGTTGAGGTTGTCCTGGCGATAATCGTAACGCAGGTCCAGCTTGTAGTTGTTACTAAGATTGTTACGTACGCTGTTGTCCAGGTCGTAGTTCAGCCGAGTGTTGCTATCGGCACGCGTGCTGTTATCGATGCGGGTCTTGTATTTATTGCTGTTGTTGAAGCTGTTGCTGTAATCGATCTGGACCGGCTTATAGCCATAGCTGGGCGTACCTGCCTGGGCGCCGCCGACGCTCAGAACAACAACGCTAACGATACTAGCCAGTACGGTTTTATTGATTGCTTTCATGGTTAATTCCTCGGACTTGTTTTTAGGGAAGAGGCTGTGGTGCCTAAGGTAGGTCACACGCAAGCTCGAGGAGGTTCAAATAATATTGATAAAAAGCATCTGTTTGAAAATAAGAGTAAAAGAAATGGAATCAGCAGGGTTGAGTGCATCTAGCACGTTTTCGGAACAGATGGATGCGTATTGGCTTCACGATCGCCCAAAATACAGGTTAACATCAACTGCGGGATGAAAATAAAGAGTGAACCACATCAAGGTTGGAGGCCGTTCTCAACATTCCGGATGATATTTTAACTATCGATCGCTGGACGAAGCGCCTCAATCTTGGGCTTATTGCGATGACACCCTATTTTCATCCCGCATCAACGCAAAAAGCCCCCGAAAACGAGGGCTATGGTACGGCTGTTATTGAATGTTTACTTGGAGGCGGTATTGCTTACCGAGTCTTGGCTGCGGACACCCGAGGTCGCGTTCTGAACTTGACTATTGCTCTGTACGTTGGCGACATCACCGATCTGCATCCCCGATTGGATACCACCAATCTGGCTCTGGTTCATATTGCCTTTGGCGACGTTACCGGCGTTATAGTTGTAATTTGGTGACAGCAGGCGGTGGCCCTTATGGGTGCTGCTG
>SDWN01000777.1 GCA_004195305.1 Neptunomonas sp.
CGCTGGATCACCCCGATGCGGGTGCGGTGCCCGCAATCGCCAATCCGATCCGGTTTTCCGACACCCCGGTGCAGTACCCTAGCGGCTCACCGACGTTGGGACAACACAGCCAGCAACTACAACAGCTGCTTAACCTCCCCGATGCGCAGTGGCAAGCGTTGAAACTGAAGGGCATCGTGGAATAACTGACAATGAAAGAGACCGCTATGAAACTCAATGATCCGACGCTCCTGAAGCAGCAAGCCTATATCAATGGTGAGTGGGTGGATGCCCCTAACGGCGCCACCCTGGCTGTGACCGATCCAGCCACAGGCCTAGAGATCGCCCGTATCGCCGATCTTGACGCTCTGGGCGCACGTGCCGCCATCACGGCAGCCGACCAGGCGCTTCCGGCCTGGAAAGCCAAAACCGCTAAAGAGCGCGCCGTCCTGCTACGCCGCTGGTATGAACTTATCGTCGCCGCCAAAGACGACCTGGCAGTAATCATGACCTCCGAACAGGGCAAGCCGCTGTTCGAATCTGCCGGTGAAGTGATGTACGGCGCCTCCTTTATCGAGTGGTTTGCCGAAGAGGGCAAGCGTATCTACGGCGATGTGATCCCCACCCACGCCAGCGATAAGCGCATCCTGGTCACCAAGGAACCGATCGGCGTGGTCGCGGCCATCACCCCATGGAACTTCCCCAACGCCATGATCACCCGCAAGGCCGCCCCGGCGCTGGCCGCCGGTTGCACCATCGTCATCAAACCGGCTGGAGACACCCCGCTATCGGCGTTGGCACTGGCCGAGCTGGCCCACCGTGCCGGTATCCCTGCCGGGGTATTGAACGTGGTAGCGGGTAGCGATTCCCGCGCCATCGGCGCCGAGCTCACGGGCAACAAGACCGTACGCAAACTGACCTTCACCGGTTCCACCGCCGTGGGCAAAGTACTGCTCAAGCAATGTGCCGATACCGTCAAGAAGACTTCGATGGAGCTGGGCGGTAACGCACCCTTTATTGTGTTCGACGATGCCGACCTTGATAAAGCCGTCGAAGGCGCTCTGGTATCCAAATACCGCAACGCCGGTCAGACCTGCGTCTGCGCCAACCGTTTTCTGGTCCAGGCAGGTATCTACGATGCCTTCGTCGAGAAACTCACCGCACGGGTCAATGCGTTCAGCATCGGCCACGGCCTGGAGCCCGGTACCGTGATCGGCCCGATGATCACCCCCAAGGCGGTCAACGATGTCCACGCCATGGTCGAAGACGCGGTTGCCAACGGTGCGACCGCACTCACCGGCGGCGCGCGTGCCAACCAGGGCGAGTGTTTCTACCAGCCCACCGTGCTGACCAACGTCAACGACAGCATGCGGGTATTCCGCGAAGAGATCTTTGGCCCGATCGCCCCGATCTTTAAATTTGATACTGAGGCCGAGGCGATCGCCATGGCCAACGATACCGAATACGGCCTGGCCGCTTACTTCTACGCCCAGAATATCGGCCGCGTGTGGCGCGTCATGGAAGGGCTGGAATACGGCATGGTCGGTATCAACGAAGGCATCCTCTCCACCGAGGTCGCACCGTTCGGCGGGGTCAAGGAATCCGGCAGCGGCCGCGAAGGCTCCAAGTACGGTATCGAAGACTACGTTGAAATCAAATACGCGCTGCTTGGCGGCATGAACTGAACTGTCAAAACGAACTATGCCCTGCCAGGCAGCATTTCTGAACTGTAGCAATTAACTACGCGCCGCCACGCGGCGCTTACTGATCCAAAGAGGCTTTTTCATGACCACCAACCAACAACTGATGTCTCGCCGTGAAGCCGCTGTGCCCCGTGGCGCCGCCAACATTACCCCCTACTTCGCCGATCGCGCGGAGAACGCCCAGGTCTGGGATGTTGAAGGCAAGCGCTACATCGACTTCGCCGGCGGTATCGGCGTCCTCAACACCGGCCACCTGCACCCCAAGGTCGTCGCCGCCGTAGATGCGCAGATGAAGAAGCTGATGCACACCTGCTTCCACGTCATGCCCTACGAGCCCTATGTTGCGCTGGCAGAAAAACTTAACGCCCTGACGCCGGGCGACTATGCCAAAAAGACCCTGCTGCTGAATACAGGTGCCGAAGCGGTAGAAAACGCCGTCAAGGTGGCTCGCGCCGCCACAGGCCGCTCTGCCGTGATCGCCTTCAACGGCTCTTTTCATGGCCGCACGATGATGGGTATGGCCCTGACCGGCAAGATGGTTCCCTACAAGCAGGGCTTCGGACCGTTCCCGGCCGAGGTATACCACGCACCCTACCCCATCGCCTATCACGGTATCAGCGTGCAGGATTCACTGGCCACACTGAACAACCTGCTGAAAACCGATGTGGATCCGGCCCGAGTGGCAGCGATCATCCTCGAACCGATCCAGGGTGAAGGTGGTTTCTACGCCGCCCCCACCGAGTTCCTGCAGGCCATTCGTGCGCTCTGCGACGAGCATGGCATCGTCATGATCGTCGACGAGGTGCAGTCCGGTTTTGCCCGTACCGGCAAGATGTTCGCCATCGAACACAGCGGTGTCACTCCCGACCTGATCACCATGGCCAAGAGCCTGGCAGGCGGCATGACCCTGTCTGCTCTGACCGGCCGCGCCGAACTGATGGACGCTCCGAACGTGGGCAGCATCGGCAGCACCTACGGCGGCAGCCCCATGGCTTGCGCAGCGGCGCTGGCCGTAATTGAAGTGATCGAAGAGGAGAACCTGCTGGAGCGCGCCAACGAGATCGGTCAGCGGATCACCGCTCGCTTCCTCGACATGGCGGAGAACGGCGCCTCCTGCATCGACAACGTCCGTACCGTCGGCGCCATGGTGGCCTGCGAGATGGTTAAGGACCGCGACCAACGCACTCCCGATGCCGATCTGGCCAAGGCTCTAGTTGCCAAAGCCACCGCCAACGGCTTGCTACTGCTCTCCTGCGGTACCTTCGCCAACACCATCCGGGTACTGGTACCACTGACCGCCGATGATGCGCTGATCGACGAAGGTTTAGATATTATGCAGCGCTGCCTGAACGAGCTGCTGGCTTAAGCGTCGCCACGCCGCTCTCATACGGCGTATAGATGCTTATTATTAACCCGGCGAGTTACTAGGAGGCGCAAGGATGCGTCTACATGGGTCGAAGACCAATGCGAGCCCCTGAAAATCAAGCAGTTCCACACAACTGCGGTAGATTTTAGGGGCGATGGACAGATAGGTTAATAGTGGTTCTCGATCTTCCCCTGCAAGGCACCGCATTGGCGCGTTGCAGGGGCTTTTTATCCGAACATAAATGAACCAGAAACCCATCTACGCTCGGGGTATAATTGACCGGCACACACTATAGGGGTAACTTCGTGGATGTAGGTAAACAACTCAAAAGCTTGCGCAAATTAAAAGGGCTGTCACAGCGAGAGCTGGCCAAACGCGCCGGTGTCACCAACAGCACTATCTCCATGATCGAGAAAAACGGCGTCAGCCCCTCGGTCAGTTCGCTGAAGAAAGTACTCGCGGGCATTCCTATCTCGATCGGCGATTTTTTCACCCTGGATCTGGATAACATCGAGCCTGATCAGGTGGTGTTTCCGCAGGCCGAGCAGCCCGATGTGGGCGCCAACAACGTCAGCCTCAAACTAGTAGGAGCTACGCTCAAAGACCGAAGCATGGACATCATGCATGAGCGCTATGCCCCCGGTGCCGATATCGGCCCGGAGATGCTGCAGCACGATGGTGAAGAGGGCGGCATCGTTGTCAGCGGCGAGATAGAACTCACGGTAGATCTGCAGGTGTACCATCTGCGCGCTGGGGATGGTTACTATTTCAGCAGCAATCGACCACATCGTTTTCGCAATACCGGCAAACAGGAATGCGTCATTTTCAGCGCCAACCCGGCGGGCTGAGCCCAATCGGCAATCGCAGCCCGTCTGCCCTCCTCCCAAGCAACAGCCCGCCTGCGCAAAACCCGACGCACAGGCCTGGGTAGATTGACCCCAGAAAGTCGCCCCGAGGGTAATTAAGAGTAACGCCAGGCCCACCTACGACCGCTGCATCTCGCTACGTTACATAAGCTATGACCACAGGTTCCCGGCCAGCGGCCCGGTGACACTCTGAACGCCCCCTGACAGCAAGGATTCTTAGAAGAGGCGTTGGCGCTGCTCGATGAGTTAATCGAAGCCTATGACAACTTTCGTCCTCTGATCGAGCTACTAACAGGTTGTTGAAAATCTACCTGCGTTGCCGATACGTCGTTAAAAACGACCTCAAAATGCTCATTTATAGCTATAAAC
>SDWN01000054.1 GCA_004195305.1 Neptunomonas sp.
GACTAAGCCAACCCCGACCAGTTCGCCCGCCATCATCCACAGGGTACGCCGCACCCCGATCGTCATCCCCAGCGTCATCGACAGGGTCATACAGAGCCCGGGCGTAGCGGAAACGAACAGAAACGTGGGGATGAATACCGCCAGCAGGGTGGTATCGATCAGGGTATCAAGCATGGCGGCAGGTCCACAAAAAGAGGGCTAAGATTACAGCTGGATTCACTCGAAAACCAGCGGCCGAGTGGCGGCAATCAGATCGTCAGGTCAAAAGGGGACGAGGAAAACAGATCTGTACCCTTTCTATGGTCCCTTTGCTTCCTTTTTCCTGATTGCCCACATGATCAGCCATGCTGCCGCCGATCAATTCTCGCGAGCCCGGAGGATGCGGTGAGATTGCGAACCGTATCCATTAAAACGTAGCTCTTAAATTCTTGTCGCGTAGGCATCGCCGACCCCGGGCTGATGCGGTTCGTGCCTCACCACATCCTACGCAAGTGTAGTAGAGTAATAAGGTTTTATACTGAGGTTCGCTAAGTCCCCATGTTGCCGCTCAATCATCCAGGACTGCTGGAATAACGTTACAAGCTCAAAGTGGATCACGAGCTGTTTGCGGCAAATTATTAGCAAAAGGATCTACAACCCAAGTGGTCGGTAGGCTCAAGAGCTGCCGTTTAAACTGGGACTGCCTGATCTACCGCGAGCGACAGTAGTCGGCCCTAGGAGCCACTTGAGGTCTGTGACCACGGCAGCCGCCCTTGCTAACAAGAAACATGGAAGCGGACGCTAGTTTTACTGATCTGAGCGTTCGGTAACGGCAAGACCTGCGACTTAGCGGTCATCGTCTACACCGTGATCCGGGCAGAACTGAAGGACGCGCCCCCCCACTTAGCCTCCATTGCCGCCAGGTGATTTTCGGCATGGCTCAGTGGCAGCTCTTCACGACACTTTCCGAACATGCATAGCAAAAATAACCGAGCGTTGCGGGGCTTAATGTAAGCGGAGTCTATTAAGCTTTCTTTCTCCGAGAAAATCCAAGCCCAGCAAGGCCTAGGCCGAAGAGAGCGAGGGATGCGGGTTCTGGGACTGTCACTGCCTTACTCAAGTTTTCAGTTGCCACCAATACTCGGCCGCTTGCAGAGGTGTATAGAGCCTCCCCACCAAAAATTTCTCCTGCATAGTCACCTATCCAGTTTGGAGCACCACTCAACAGTAGATTTATTCCTGTGGCGCTGCCTGTATCATTCGTATCATCATATGACCCGGCATTTAGTGAAAAGGACATTGCGCTACCCAAGAAGCTCAAGATTTGATTGCCCGAACTTGTAACCCCGGAATACCAAGGCACACCCTCTCCTACAACCCATAAGTTACCTCCACCATCAATAAAATCTGTCACTACAGCTAGCTCTGATGCGGCAAAAAATGAACTACTACCAGCAACAAGCCAGTCCATACCAATCAAGTTGCTAGCAGTTAAGCTGGAGGCATTGCTATATGAGTTCGCTACACTGCTAACGTTGTCGCTCCAGTTGGTTGTTGCCCAGGTATCTGCAGTACCGCTGCGGCCGAATACGTCACTGCCACCAAACACATTACCGAAAAAAGTGTTATTTGTTGCGCTTTCGATGTTGCTATCTGCGGAAGCAATGATAATGCCGGCTACAGCCTGAGATCCGAACAAGACTGCTGCAGCAGCAACAGAATATTTAATGTAATTTTTTACGCTCAATGACACACTCTCCAAGAATATACATTTTGCCACATCGGCAGCCTGCCAGCACGTTAAGCACTATTCGCGCCAGTGTATCATACTTCTTATATAACAACTAGATACGGAAGATTGAGCAAGTATTGCCTTGCAAGTGCAAATAACCTGATATTATGCGCGGTTAATCCCGATGAACCACTCTAATTAAACCAATTCTATTGGCAAATGAGGCACTACAATTGAGTAAGGATATCAACGCTGCCAAAAAACCTCATGGAAGAAAACGATATGTTCAGTGATAGAACCTTCAAGCAACAATTAACTGCCTTCCTGGTCGCATCAGTACTGTTTTCAACGCCTGCTCATGTTAAGTGTGTTCGGCGACAATTAGGATGACCGGTCGTATTGCCTCAATGAAACATCAAACTATTGAGTAGCAGTATACCTCACCATAACAGTCATCATTTACAAGCCAACGAACAACCCTTTGTCCATGTATTCGTAGCACGATAATGCCTGTGGCTGAGGGGAGTGTAATTTCATCATGCTCTTCCCCTTAGACAGCGACAGTCTGAACACCTACAGTTGTAACGAAGTACGGTGGTGAGCCTAGTCCTATTCGATCATGAGAGTCCGTAACTTCTTTTCCTGACTTTCTTGTTCTTGGCGCCACTGAGCGATTCTTCTTTGCAGGGTTCGAGTTTGACTCATAGAGTATATGGACTGATATTTTTCTATGAGCCAATAAATGATCTCGATCGCGGTGGTTTCTGGCTTTAGCTCCAGACGTAACCGAATTTCATCCCAGGTGTTTTCAAATGGATCTGTTCTAGTTCGCCAAGTGCGGGGGGCGCTTCGCAGATCAACTTTTTTACTTGAACGGTAAAAACGACTGGTGGTTACCGGTTTCACAAGGTGAGCTTTATTTTGATCAATCACATCTTCTTCGGTGACGACGAAATCAGCATCAGAATGACCGTTTCTATTCCAGGAATACTTCCACAGTTCATCTTGTAGCGTTTCCAGCTGAGCCAGTAGGGCGACGGGGTCTAGCCTCTCATACTCAACCATTAACGATTCTTTCTTTTCCTGGCAGATACGGTCAGAAAGCAAGACACGTTGAAATGGGGTCTTAGCGCTGTCATATCGTTTCCAGACTTTAGCTCCCTTCCGCTCTTTTTTTAACAGCTTAAGCGACGGTTGAAAAAAGTTCACATACGTCCTCAGTTCACGATACAGCCGGGCCAGTGCTTGCCAAGCTTCCCTGCCTTCAAATCGGTCATATCCAATTAGACGACGTACAACCGAGCCGTTTTTTTCTTCAACATGGGCTTGATCATTTTTCCGGTGTGTTCTCGCCCGCGTAAAGGTGATGTTGTTGTCTTCGCAATAGTCCAATACGTCATAATTAATGAATTCACTACCACAATCAGTATCTATCCCTTGTAGCTGAAATGGCAACAGATCGCCAGCAACACGCAATCCATCAATAACATCTTGAGCACTTTTCCGGAGCAAGGGCACGCATTCCAACCATCCCGTAGATATATCGACCAAAACCAGTGTATTGAGAAAAGCTCCGTTGGTGTTCCCGCCACAGTGAGCGACCAGGTCGGCTTCCAAAAAGCCGGGGGTAACGTCATCCCAATCGGCGAATGTCCGTACTTGAATTTGATCTTTTAGCAAATTTCCTCGGCGCGTGGTACTGGTACCTAGCCTGGTTCGCTCTCGTTCCGAACTCAGCAAGCGATCGACTGTTGCTGGACTGATGCTAAGTAAGTGAGCTCGAACACCGGCTGGTAGCCGTAGATGGCCATGCTCTTCCATGGCCACAACCAGTTGAGGTATAAAGGGCACAAGGCGCTTCGAGCAAATCTGATTGGCGGCACACCAGACGGAAATCAAAGCCTGCCGCACCTGATCATCATACTGCTTAACAGAATTCCTGATCTTAGGTACCGCAGGTGTTTCAGCACCGTTTAACAGCCGAGTAGCGTACTTTCGCTCGTAATCCGTCGCCGCAATGAATCCATCGAGTATTTTCCCTTTTTCCGCCCAGCTTGCTTCGTGGTAACTCTGGCGAACACTTGCCAGTAACTCCCTCCGAGCTGTCAAACTCATCATTTTTATCATCTAAATCACCTGACTTATCCGTAATAAGTAGTGTCATTTTAGATGAGGCAACAACCACCAAATGGTGTGATTTTTAGTGAGTCAATGCGACCGGCCAAGATAGTTGACGCCAGACATTAAGTGTTCTCAGATACCTGTACGCAGCATCAAGCCTCAGAGTATTACCTGAAAAACTTCAGCGGGCAGGTATCGGAGAACACTTAACAACTCCCGTCACTCGCTGTAGATAAGGAAGGTCCGTTTGAGCGGCTACTCTTGAGCACACCTGCCGCCGGGGTTTTAGATCCTTTTGCTATGAGACTGTCCGAGAACAGACAGACCTACTCAGAAAGCCGCATTTCGGCCAGATTACTCGCTCATTTTTGTCAAATAGAACCACTATTCACAAGCTGCGTCCCTGCAGCTTGCCCTACGGGCAGCTATTGCTGTGTAAATCGGCTATCC
>SDWN01000056.1 GCA_004195305.1 Neptunomonas sp.
AGATGTGTATAAGAGACAGGCTGCAGACAGCGGCTGCAGTTTCCGCAACGCTGCGGGCTGGTTTCTCCAAAATACTGCAGCAGATAATCACTCAGACAGCCCGAATGATTGGCGTAGTTAAGCATCTGCTCCATCCGCTCGATATCGCGGCGCTCGCGGGTTTCAAACAGCGCCACCATCGACGCTAGCAGCGGCGCCATCTCTGGCTGCCGCAGCCGGCGATAGCCCTGGCGCAGACCACTGACCGAGGTTTCGATCCAGCCCTGCTGCTGTAGATAATCCAACGCCTTGAGGATTCTAGATCTGGGCTGCTGCAGCTGCGTTTCGATCTGGGTCATATCCAGCGTCAACCACTTGCGCCCCATACTCCCGGCAGCAAACAGCGCGCGTAGAAACTGCTGCCGCTCGGGCGCCTTAAAGCGTTCGCAGATGCTCTCGGCAGATTCAATAAAGGCCAACCGGTACTGGGTGTAAAAGGGCCCTGTTGCGGCAATCACCCCCTCCAGTTCGAGGTAGGTCAGCGCCGTACTCAGCACCAGGGGGCGGATGTCATAGCGTGATGAGAGTTCATAGGTGCTGATATCGAAGCGGCTGCTATCAGAGCCATCAATCTTCGCCTCAACACTGCCTGGGACGCTGCACAACAGCGCGGGCAGCAGTAGCGCCAGACTTTCCGGTGAGGGTGTATCCGCATAGCTGAAGTTAGCCAGTACCCGGCAATCATCGATACAGGCCAGCAGTTCACAGCTAGAGGGTTGGCCATCGCGCCCCGCCCGACCGATCTCCTGTACATAGTTCTCGATCGATTTTGGCAGGTTATAGTGAAAGATAGCGCGTATATCGCTCTTATCGATCCCCATGCCAAAGGCGATGGTTGCAACCACGATCCGTAATCGCCCCGCCATAAAGTCATCCTGCACCCCATAACGGCGCTCATCCTCCATCCCGGCATGATAAAACGCAGCATCCAGGCCCTGCTGCCGCAGTGCGGCAGCGACCTCTTCTGCAGTCTGCTGCAGGGTCACATAGACAATCACCGCATCGTTTTCCGGCAACTGCTGCAAGCGCTGCAGTAACAGCGGCAAGCGCTCCTCAGGGGTACAGGCGCTACTGCTCAAACGGAGGTTGGGGCGCGCGAAACTGGTTTGGATATGGTCGGACGCGGCGATACTAAATTGCCGCCGAATGTCTGCAGCTACCGCAGGGGTTGCCGTCGCGGTCAGCGCCAACAACCTTTCGACCTTCAGTGACCGCGCCAGATCCGCCAGTTTCAGGTAGTCCGGGCGAAAGTTATGCCCCCACTCGGAGATACAGTGCGCCTCATCCACCGCCATCAGTGCGATTCGCAACTGGCTCAGGCGGGCGACAAAACGCTCATTCTTGAGCCGCTCGGGGGAGACATACAGCAGCTTGATCTCGCCGCGCTGTAAGCGCTCATAGAGCGCACGCACCTGCTCTGCGCTCAACGACGAGTCCAGCCGCTCGGCAGCAATATGCAACCGCTGCAACCCATCCACCTGATCTTTCATCAGCGCGATCAAGGGTGAAACCACCAGCGTCAACCCCTCTAACAGCAGCGCTGGCAATTGATAACAGAGGCTCTTCCCCCCCCCGGTGGGAAAGATCGCCAATGCCGAGCGCCCCTGCAGCAACGCCTCCACCACGGCCTCCTGACCCGGTCGAAACTGGTTTAACTGAAACCGTTGCTGGAGTATCTGTTGAGAATTATTCATCGCTTAAAGGCCTTTACGCCGTAATAAAATACATGGATATCATCGACAAAACCGCCTATATGGGTCTAGGCTAAAATGATACGGGTTGGCACGCAGGCAGCTGCACTTTGCCGCCTATAGGCATAACGATTATGACGCAGTTAATCGATAACATCGCGATCCCTACCTTCGTCCTGAACAAAACAGGCGTCATCACTCACTGGAACAAGGCCTTAGCCCGACTCAGCCACCTGCCCAGCGCGTCGATGATCGGCACCCGGGGTCAGTGGCGCCCGTTCTATGCTCACGCCCGTCCCACCCTGGCAGACCTGATCCTGCAACAGAATACTCAGGCCACCATGAATCAATTCTACAACGATAAATATCAGCACTGCGATCTGCTTGAAGGGGCCTTCGCTGCCGAGGATTTTTTCCCCGAGGTCGGCAACGACGGCGAATGGCTGGCCTTTACCGCAGCGCCCATTCATGATGACCACGGCAACGTGGTGGGAGCGATTGAAACCCTGCTCAATATCAGCACGCGCAAGCGGGCAGAACTGGCACTGCTCGAACGCGAACAACACTACCGCGAACTGAGCATGATCGATGAGCTGACTCAGCTCTATAACAGCCGCTATTTTTTCCTGCAACTGCAGCGTGAGGTCGAGCGTTGCAGCCGCTACCGGCATTCGCTAAGCCTGTGCATGCTTGACCTGGACCATTTTAAACGCCTCAACGACCGGTACGGCCACCCGTTTGGCAACCAGGTGCTGGCCGCAGTCGGCACCCTGATAAAGCGACACCTGCGCACCAGCGACAGCGGCTATAGATTCGGTGGCGAAGAGTTTGTGCTGTTGATGCCCGCCATCTCCGATGCCGCTATGCCCACCGAGCGAATCCGTGAAGAGCTGGAGAAAAACCGTTTTGTCACCGACGCTGATGTCAGCGTTCAGGTCACCGTCAGCATCGGAATCGCCTCCTATGCTGACGGTGACGACGACAACAGCCTGCTGCAACGCGCCGATCAGGCGATGTATCTATCCAAACAGGCGGGCCGTAACCGCGTCACCTGCATCAACGTTTAATGCGTCTCCGCCATACCTCGCCAGACCCGGTTTAAGCACGACCCTGACACCCTCCGTGTTGAGGTGAACTCCTACAGCCGCGTTCCTGTAGGTCGGCGCATCTCCGATCCCGTTCTGGTGCGGCAGCCGGGTAGCCTGCTGTCGGAATGAATTCCGACCTACTTGTCTGAAAATAGAAGACCGCGGCCGACCTAATGCACCTCTTTTAACACCGGGGCAGTGTCCACCCCGGGTGCTAAAATCTCATCCAGGGTCAGTTCATAGCTGGGCGCGAACACCCGCAGGAAATAATCGATCTCCGGCTGCTGATAGCCCTTAAGGCGCTTCTCGATCGATTCTGCGGCTTTAGAAAACTGCACATTGCCGTTTTGCAGCTCCATCTGGCACTTCAGGTAGGCGGTGATCGAATCGGCCATCTTGACCAGTTGCTGATGCTCCTGGGGCAGATTTTCTTCCATCAGATAGCGGGAAAAATCCTCCCGCAGCTCTTCAGGCAGCATCGCCACCAACTCTTTCTCGGCGGTCAGTTCGATCTCTTTGAACGCATCGCGTATCGCCCGTGAATGATATTTAACCGGGGTGATCAGATCCGAGCAGACCGCCTCGACCGCGTCGTGATAGATCGCGGCCACCACCACCGCATTGACATCGACATTACCGCCGTAGATGCGGTTGCGGATCACCGCCAGCGCGTGCGCCACGGTGGCGACATCCCAGGAGTGTTCCTTGACATTCTCCGGCACGGTGTTGCGCTTGAGCCCCCAGCGGATGACCCAACGCAGTTTGTCGACATAAGCAAAAAAATGGCTGGTCACTCTGATTCCTCGTCTGTTCACGTCATCTCGATCGCCGGTGTAATAACGGCGGTGATCGCGCGTGTAAGGTTCTCATCATAGCAGCATAATTGCGGCTGGAGGTTCTAGGAGCCAAGTCCGACAGCCTCCTAGGAAAAAATCCGCAACGGTTGCATGCCAGTAAGCTTCCTGCTGCAATAGCGCGCATCCCGTTTAATCTTGGAGATCCGATGCTCAACCGCCTGTTTCCACCCAAACCGCTGCTTGACGATGACTCGGCTGATTGGATCTGCCAACAGTTCGATTGGATTCTGCGCCAATTCGATCGCGATTACTTCCTCCAGCACTCACCACTGGTTCTGCCCACTAACGACTTTTTTCCAGGACGCGCCGACAGCCATCAGGGGATGGCGCAATTACTGCTCGATCGGGTTAAAGAGTACGCGGGGCTGGAACACTGGCCTACCGAACTGTTTGACGCCCGTGAACAGCCGGATGAAGCCCCCCGGCGTCTGGCGCTGCCTGCACAGCGCGGTAAGCAGCTGCCGCGACTGAGCCGGGACACCGCATCGCTGCCGGTTTACTTCAACCCGGCGCAGGTCAACAACCCCAGGCGATGGTCAGCAGCTTCGCCCAAACCATCGCTAACAC
>SDWN01000058.1 GCA_004195305.1 Neptunomonas sp.
GCGTGAGGGGTTGCGAGAGCTGGTGGGCAGAGTGCGGCAACGAATATTTAACATTTAAGATGTGACCATGTGATTTCAAAAAGGAGAATCAGCTGAAGAGCGTTACCAAAACTATATGAAAATGAAAAAGGAATCGGCGTTTAACGACATGTCTTATTGTGAAAAAAGGAAGAAGGATAAGGACTTCGGAAAGGTGATCAAGTCAGCCCAGAAAAGTAAGAACAAGCGATAGCTCTACGACGACATGTCAGTCATCGCCGACGTTGATTCGGTGGAAATATCTTTCCGATAATTCACCACCTACAGAACACCAAACGCCCACGGTTACCAGATCGTGGGCGTTTCTCGTATTACGCTATCTGTCCGACGTTTTTTACTGGATTGCAGGGTATGTAAGAATGACGGACATTTGACCTCTGACGACCCGTAATTTTCACTAAGACAACATATCGGACATTCAACCTTTTACTTCATAATAAGGTTAGATACGATAACTCCCCTGACAGCTACCGGCTTCTGAATTAAGTAAGGTGTCCCTAGAATTGACGGAATTAACCTGCTACCCAAATTATCAATGCTGCAGGTCGTCTTTTCTCAGGCAACGATTAATGCTGCAGGCGCGTGGTTTTACGTAAATCCTGTTCGATCCGAACATCAAAGTCGACCAGCAATGGCAGGTGATCTGAAAATGGAACCTGCGGTACTTGAAAATCCAGGATATCAATCCCCTTGCTGTATAGAACAAAGTCGAGGTGGCGGTGCGGATTCTTACTCGGGTAGGTCGGCAGGCTCTTAGAGTTGGCATTCTGTAGCCCAGTAGCGGCCAGAAACAGATTGATTTCGCGCTCACCCCAGAGCGCGTTGAAGTCCCCTGCAACTAGGCAAGGTTTCTGGGTTTCCTTCACTAGATTGTACAGCTCTTCAAGTTGTTGATGGCGCGCACGTGATCCAAGCGCCAAATGGACCAGGTAGACCACCACATGGTCTAGTTCCAGTTCGATCACAAGTCGTTTCATGCCACGCTCAAAATAATGAAAGGTCTCGTTGCTGATCCGGTCTCGGGTCAGAAACGCATTGCCTTGTTTATTCAGCACCGGCACATGTCGCCAGAATGACCTTTCAGCGTATTTGATCGAATGGGAATGGTAGTGGCCCAGGGCTTCGGCCAAAAGTTCGGCTTGGTTTTCCCAGCCGCTGCGATAAGAGCCATGATCCACCTCGATTAGGCCGACTAGGTCAGGCTCTAACTCCCGCAGAAACGTCGTAATCTTTTGCAAGTTCTTGCCCGATGAACGCACAAAATTATGTGCTTTCGGGCCGGTCGCATAACAGATGTTGTAATGGATAAACCTCATAGGACCTCCAACCGAAATTAAAGCATTGATGCGCTATAAAACAAGTCGGTGTTAACGAGGTAGGTCCGTTAGTAGTGGACAGCCTAGACTTAGTCAGGCGAGTCGTGGTCGTCTAAAGAATTTACTCTCAAAAGTCACCATCAATAGAACACTGAACGCCCACGGTTACCAGATCGTGGGCGTTTCTTATTTATCAGCATATTTAGGAATTGTTCGGCATAGCGTCTTTGCTGCCGCTCGAAACGATTTAGAACAACTTCCAGGACATTTCCTGCTAAGCAGAGAGTTGCTGCTTACAGTGATTTCCAACACGGCACTTGTAAGAATCTGTGGTCTCCACAGCATGTCAAAACTTACTACTTTTGCAAATGAGCTAGATCCCCAGAGTCTTTGTTCCAAAAGTGAAATCCAGATTTTTGAGAAACGGAATCTGTTTGATTTGTCCCTCGATGAAGCAGGATAGCATTCAGCATAATATGTGAGACGGCCCAACCATTTGGAATCTGGTTGGGCCGTTATTGCCTTACGGATGGCGATTTTAAAGACACCTCCAGATGGGTCAGGAGTGTCTAGAATTCTGAAAGCGATTCGCTTTTCAAGGACAGATAGTGCCATCTCCTGCTTGGCCGACTGCCGCGAGGGTCGAGCCATTAGGGATCACGAGGGCTGGGTGATCGAAGGGGGCAAGTTTATGTTCGACGCGGCAGTCAGTGAGTCCGTTCAACAGAAAATCCGCCAGGACATCGCGCCTCCCGCCGCCGACCCCATTTTGTGCGTCCGGATTGATCTCGGGATTGTTCACCTGGCTCTGACCATTATAGAAGAGGTTAACATCGGGTATGGTGGCGAAAGCACCATTGTGCATGTAGGGTGCCGTCAGCTTCACGTTGCGCAAACCTGGTGTTTTGAAGGCGCCACGATTGAACGTCGAGTCGTGATACGTGCCCCCTGGACTAGCTGCGCGTCCGAGGTCCTGGTCTGTCGCCGAAGCGCCGATGTTGTGGAACCCCTGATCGGCGCCGAGAGGACCAGGGACAGCAGTCCCGCCGTTAGCGTTGATGGACCGGACCGTCGCATCGCTGAATTCGGGTTCGACGTGGCAACTTGCACAGGGTGAACTATTCCGGAAGGCGTCGAGGCCGAGCACCTGGTTGGGCGTGAGGGTGCCGAGGTCGTAGGGGGTGCGGTTGGGGATCAGGGTTGCCTCGTAAGCCTGGATGGCCTGCCCCCAGATGCTGGAGAAATTGTTGATGTAGAAATCCACTGCTTCCTGGTCCGGGAGATCATTGGTTCCAAAGGCGGCGGCGATGAGGTCGGCGTAGGTACAGAGGCGGTCGGAGAAGCCGCAATCGAGCCCGCTGTCCGGCGCATTGGAGAGTGGTCCGAGAGCGCTGTCGGTGGGGTCGACGAGCTGGATCGCCAGTGGTGTGCGCATAACCATTTTGGCGCCGATGCTGTTCGGGCCGTTCCAGGTGCGGCCTGCGCAGGACATCTCAACCTCTGAGAGGGGCGGCCCCACCGACTGGGAGGCGAGGCTGGAGTTCCCCGCGATGACGGTCCCCGCGCCGAGTGGGTCCAGGCCATTGAAGTTTTGGCTGGCGCGTCCGTCCCAGAAATTATCGAGGAAGTAGGCGGCACCGATGGCCGGTGGCGTGTTGCGGCCAGTCACGAGGCGCTCTCCGGCGGCGGCGATCAGGGCCTGGGCGGGATCGCTGGGAACAAGAGGGGTGCAGATATCCACCGGGTCCTCGGGATCAGTGGAGATGGCGCTGAACTCCATGCTGATGACGCCGCTTGACCCCACCAGGTCGTCAAAGAGAGCCGGGGCGAAGGTGACGAAGTTGAAGTTTTCCCCGGGCGCAGCGACAAGATCGAAGATGGTGTTGGGCCCAGGGTGGATGGTGTTCGTCGTCCGGTTGTCGGCCCCGGCGTTGAAGTGGCAACTGCCGCAGGCCATCTGGCCGTCACTGCCCACCTGCATATCCCAGAAGAGCGCCTTTCCGAGACGGATGGCCGCGTCCTGGTCGATGATGGTGCCGTCCGTCGGCTGGGGAACGGGGGACACTGTCACCGCCGGTGGCGTTATGCCGGGACTGGCGATGACATTGTAGCCTCCCGAGCCCGCCGCAGGTCCCACCAACACTGGCAGCCCCATCGGGGCGGTGGGGATGGTGGTTCCAACGGGATCCGGGTTCGGGTTCGGATTAGGATTAGGTGTCAGATCCTCTACTAGAGGTCCGGTCGGTACGTTCTCCTCGTACGAACCACACCCAGACACCGCACCGGTCAATGCAATGATTAAGATGATAATGAGCAGAGTTTTTAGTCTTCTTTCAGCCTGGCGCATCCCCTTCCTCCTCATAGTGTAAGTCGCCCTCAGGAGCAGATAATGGCAAGAATCCCGATCAGGCCTAGCTTCAGCCAGTGGGGAACCAACTAGCGCTTAAATCAGCCATCGAGTCATGGACGGTCCAAACCAATGCGCCGTCGATGAAGATGGGTCGTATGCAGTTTCGGCCTGGTTTTAGTCTTGACAAGTTTTTTGCAAAGATTGGGGCAGAGACAAGATGCGAATCGGTTTTGGAAAGGACCGCCGGCTCGGCGGATTTACCCGTCTCTTGCCCGAGGTGAGTTTGGAGTGTTGGGGGAAATTTGAAGCACATAAAGAGAAAGTTAACACTGGCAAGGGCTATGTCAATGTGGGCGATGACTTATTTTTTCAGGCAATGGGATGTCATCTTTTGAACCATCAGGGTTCGGAAGGCTTTTGAGTACACTCTCGCTGTCTCCTCTTTTGTTTTAACTTGAGGAGACAACTGTAGTGGTTCAATGAAACCGGACACCAACTTAGGTGGTATAGTCGCCACCCAAAGAGAGGTGTTCAATGAACCAACGAAACAGAAGATCATTTACAA
>SDWN01000060.1 GCA_004195305.1 Neptunomonas sp.
CTTTTGTATTGTGTTGACAGTCTAGGGATGGTTTTCGGTTGACTAGGGGGTTTACGGGGGGTATCTTGTGTTCTTCAAACAACATTGTCGACAATCTTATGAATGAACCTCATCCTTTTACCGCGCTAGAGCTCGCTGAGCCAGAGTCTCGGACGCTGGCAGACCGGGTGTGTCGTGAGATCGTGACAGCGATTATTAAGGGTGATATTCCGCCCGGTCATAAGATTAGCGAGCCTGAGTTGGCGCGAACCTACGGCATCAGTCGTGGCCCGTTACGTGAGGCGATTCGGCGTTTGGAAGGACTGCGGTTGGTGGTGCGCATTCCGCATGTGGGTGCCCGTGTTGTGTCGTTATCATCCCGTGAATTGATTGAGATCTACCACGTCCGTGAGGCGATGGAAGGGATGGCCTGCCGCTTGGCGGCGCAGAACATGAGCGACGCAGAAATTGCCAGTTTGCGCGATCTGTTGGATCAACACGAGCGTAGCTTGGAGCAGAGCGAAGGGCGTTCCTACTTCCAGAAAGAGGGCGATTTGGATTTCCATTACCGGATTGTACAGGGTAGTAAAAACAATAAGCTACAAGAGCTTCTGGGCGGGGAGCTTTACCATTTGGTGCGGATGTACCGCTACCAATTCAGTCTCTCCAGCTCGCGTCCGGTGAGGGCGTTAGCCGAGCATCGACATATCGTCGATGCTATCCAGCACCGTGACGGTGAATTGGCTGAGATGCTGATGCGCCGTCATATCAGCGCTGCCCGTCAAAATATCGAGCAGAAGCTAAAAGCAAAAACCGAACTCTAAACAGTACAGCAACAGCACAGAGGATATGTCATGACCCAAAAACTGACCGCAGGCGGCCGCTTCCGCAAAGCCCTGGCTGAAAACAGCCCACTACAAATCGTAGGTACCACCAACGCTTATCACGCGATGATGGCCGAGCGGGTGGGTCATCAGGCGATCTATCTGTCTGGCGGCGGTGTAGCGAACCATTCATACGGTCTGCCCGACCTGGGTATGACCTCCTGCAACGATGTGCTGGAAGATGTGCGTCGTATCAGCAGCGCAGTCGAGACGCCGCTGCTGGTCGATATCGATACTGGCTGGGGTGGTGCATTCAATATCCAGCGTACCGTGAAAGAGATGATTAAGGCGGGCGCTGCTGCCTGTCATATCGAAGACCAGGTGGCGCAGAAGCGTTGCGGCCACCGTCCGAACAAAGAGATCGTATCCCAGAGTGAGATGGCTGACCGTGTTAAAGCGGCCGCAGATGGTAAGACCGACGATGATTTCTTCCTGATTGCGCGGACCGATGCGTTCCAGATGGAAGGTCTGGACGCGGCTGTAGAGCGCGCTCTGGCCTGCATCGAAGCCGGTGCCGATGGCATCTTCGCCGAAGCGGTGCACACCCTGGAAGATTACAAAGCCTTTAGCTCGGCGATTGGTGGTGTTCCGCTGCTGGCCAATATCACCGAATTCGGTGCCACGCCGCTGTTCAATAAGAAAGAGCTGGGCGATGTCGGTTGTGCCATGGTGTTGTATCCGTTGAGTGCGTTCCGTGCTGCCAACAAGGCGGCGCTGTCGGTCTACGAGAACATCCTGCAGAAGGGTGACCAAAAAGATGTTATCGACCTGATGCAAACGCGGATGGAGCTTTACGATTTCCTTAACTACCATGATTTCGAGCAGAAGTTGGATGCGCTCTTTGCAGAAGGCAAAAATAAGTAATTATTGCGTTAACAGAGTAGGGCGTCGCGTTAGCGATGCCCGAATCAAGAACTGATATATATTTCTTAGGAGTTGATTATGGCTGAAGCAAAGAAACTAAGCGGCGCAGGTCTGCGTGGTCAATCCGCAGGGTCCACCGCGCTATGTACCGTGGGTAAAACCGGTGCAGGCTTAACCTACCGCGGCTATGACATGGTTGAACTGGCCGAGAAAGCGACCTTCGAAGAGGTGGCTTACATGCTGCTGAAAGGCAAGCTTCCTAATCAAGCGGAGCTGGACGCCTACATCACCAAGCTGAAAGGTTTGCGTGGCTTGCCTCAGGCGCTGAAGACCGTACTGGAGCAGATCCCCGCATCCGCCCATCCGATGGACGTGATGCGTACCGGTTGTTCCATGCTGGGTAACCTGGAGACCGAAATGGACTTCAGCGAGCAGCAGGACAAAGTTGACCGGATGCTGGCGGTATTCCCGTCAATCATCAACTACTGGTACCGCTTCAGCCATGACGGTGTGCGCATCGAAACTGAGACCGATGATGACTCCATCGGTGGTCACTTCCTGCACCTGCTCAACGGCGAAAAGCCCAACGCGTTGCACGCCAAGGTGATGAATATCTCCCTGATCCTGTACGCCGAGCACGAGTTCAATGCCTCGACCTTCGCCGGTCGTGTTTGTGCGTCGACCCTGTCCGACATCCACTCCATTATCACCGGTGCGATCGGCACCCTGCGTGGACCGCTGCACGGCGGTGCCAACGAAGCAGCAATGGATATGATCCAGAACTGGACCTCTGCCGACGAAGCCGAGCGCGAGATGATGGGTATGCTCGAGCGCAAAGAGAAGATCATGGGCTTCGGTCATGCGATCTATCGCGACTCTGATCCACGTAACGCCGTGATCAAGAAGTGTTCTGAAGAGCTGTCTAAAGATGTTGGCGATGAAGTGCTTTACGCGGTCTCCGACCGTTGTGAAGCGGTGATGAAGCGCGAGAAGAACTTGTTCTGCAACGCCGATTTCTTCCATGCGTCTGCGTACCACTTCATGGGTATTCCAACCAAGCTGTTTACCCCGATCTTCGTTTGCTCGCGCCTGACCGGTTGGGCCGCACACGCATTTGAGCAGCGTGCTGATAACCGTATCATCCGCCCAAGCGCGGACTACACCGGACCAGAAAGCAGCCAGTGGGTTGCTATCGAAGATCGCGCTTAAGCGCTCTTGTTGATTCAGACGCCTGTTTATCCGGGCGTCTTTTCTGAACCCCGCTTTACCGAATACTGTTCTTCACATTCTGTCGTCGAACACTTAGCAATGGACTCCCAACGCTATGAATACTGAATACCGTAAATCCCTTGCTGGCACCGACCTGGATTACTACGACACCCGTGCGGCGATCGAAGCGATCCAGCCAGGTTCCTATGCCAAGCTGAACTACACCTCACGCGTATTGGCCGAGCAGCTGGTGCGCCGTTGCGATCCGGCGGTACTGACCGATTCTCTGACGCAACTTATCGAGCGTAAGCAAGACCTGGATTTCCCCTGGTACCCTGCTCGCGTTGTCTGCCATGACATCCTCGGTCAGACCGCGCTGGTTGACCTGGCGGGTCTGCGTGATGCCATCGCCGATCAAGGCGGTGACCCGTCCAAGGTAAACCCTGTTGTTCCGACCCAGCTGATTGTTGACCACTCGCTGGCCGTTGAAGCGGCCGGTTTCGACCCAGACGCGTTCCAGAAGAACCGCGACATCGAAGATCGTCGTAATGATGACCGTTTCCACTTTATCGAGTGGTGTAAAACCGCCTTTGATAACGTCGACGTGATTCCTGCCGGTAACGGCATCATGCACCAGATCAACCTGGAGAAGATGTCTCCGGTGATCCAGTCGCGTGACGGGGTTGCCTTCCCTGATACCTGTGTCGGCACCGACAGCCACACCCCGCACATCGACGCGCTGGGTGTTATCGCCATCGGTGTCGGCGGCCTGGAAGCTGAAACAGTGATGCTGGGCCAGCCCTCGATGATGCGCCTTCCTGACATCATCGGCGTCAAGCTGACCGGCAAGCGTCAGCCGGGCATCACCGCCACCGATATGGTGCTGGCGATTACCGAGTTTCTGCGTAACCAGAAAGTGGTATCCGCCTATCTGGAGTTCTTCGGTGAGGGCGCTAAAGCCCTGACCATCGGTGACCGTGCCACCATCTCCAACATGACACCTGAGTTTGGTGCTTCGGCCGGTATGTTTTATATCGACGAGCAGACCATCGACTACCTGAAATTGACCGGTCGTGAGCCCGAGCAGGTCGCACTGGTTGAGCAGTACGCCAAGGAAACCGGTCTGTGGGCTGATGACTTGGTTGAAGCGGTATACGAGCGGGTTCTGACGTTCGATCTGTCCTCCGTCTGCCGCAACATGGCGGGTCCGTCCAACCCGCACCGTCGCCTGCCGACCTCTGCGCTGAACGAGCGCGGTATCGCCAGCGACGACATGCTGGCAGCAGCCCAAGCGGAAGAGGCCGAAGGCCTGATGCCCGATGGCGCGG
>SDWN01000061.1 GCA_004195305.1 Neptunomonas sp.
TTCGGCAGCCGCTATGCGTTCTGGGTGGTGATGGGGTTGCCGGTCTCCTTTCTGGCCAGTGCCTTTGTGCTGGGGGCGTTTGGGCTAAGTATCAACATGATCTCGATGGTAGCGCTGCTGCTGTCACTGGGCATCCTGATGGACGATGCAATCGTGATCAGTGAAAGCATCGGGCATCAGTTGCGGCAGGGCAAAAAGCCACTGCAGGCCGCTATCGATGGCACCCAGCTGGTTGCCAAAGGGGTGTTCTCCTCTTTTTTAACGACGCTCTGTGTATTCAGCGGTCTGCTCGGTCTGAGCGGCGATATTGGTCAGATTCTGGTGGTGATCCCTATCGTGTTGATCTCGGTGATCAGCGTGTCGCTGATTGAGGCGTTTTTTATCCTGCCGCATCATCTCTACCACTCGCTGGCGCAGGCCGAGCTAAAGGGTGAGTCGGCTTTCAGGCAGGGGGTGGATCGGGTGTTTGACCGGGTGCGCCTGAAGATTGATGCGGCCGTTGGGGGACTGATCCGGATCCGATACGGATTTGTCGGCGCGGTGGTCGGATTATTGATTATATCGATCAGCTTGCTGGCGTCGGGGGTGGTTAAAGTATCCCCCTTCCCGATGGTGGAGGGCGATATTCTGCAGGCTCGATTGCTGATGCCCACGGGCACCCCGTTGGCAAAAACTGAGGCGATGGTGCTGGCACTCAAGAATCAGCTGCTTGAGGTGACCGGGCCGATCGCCGCACGCCAGGGTGGCCCGGTCGTTGAGGCGATCACCGTTAACTACGGCAGCAATGCCGATGCCTTCGAGTCGGGGCCGCATCTGGCGACGATCAGCGTCGACCTGCTCACTGCCGAGCGGCGTCATTTCTCGATCAACGAAGTCAAGCAGCAGTGGTTGGTTCGCGCCCGGACGCTCGAGGGTGCCTGGAGTATTGCGATCAAAGAGCCGAGTCTAGGGCCTGCTGGCAGGGCGATTGAGATCCGCCTGCAAGGCCCGGGGCTGGAGCAGCTCAGCCTGGCATCGCATGACCTGCAGCACTGGCTGGCGGGTTATCCCGGGGTGGCTAATCTGTTAGACGACCTGCGCCCGGGTAAGCCGGAGTTTACCTTGCATCTCAAAGAGGGCGCGTACAGTTTGGGGATGACGGCGCAGATGATCGCCGCGCAGCTGCGTGCCGCGTTTCAGGGTGCCAAAGTGATCGAATCCAGTATCGGTCTGGAAAATTATGATCTGGTGGTGGAGCTGGATCCGGAGTCCAAAGATGAGCTGGCTGATTTCGATAACTTTCCGATTATCAATCCGGCTAACGGTGCGGTCATCCCGTTGGATAACCTCGCTGATATTGTCGCCAGCCGCAGTTTCTCGCGGATTCATCGGATCGACAATCAGCGTACGGTGACCGTGTTGGGGGATATCGATGCCAGACTCAATAACACCGCCGCGGTGATGGCGGATCTGCAGCAGGCCTACTTGCCACAATTCAAGCAGCGTTACCCACAGCTGAGCCTGCGTATAAAAGGTGAAGTGGCTGAAGGTGGCGAGACCCAGGGCTCGATGGCGAGCGCTCTGGTGTTGGGGTTGGCTGGGATCTTCGTCCTGCTCAGTTTTCAGTTTCGCTCCTATCTTGAGCCGATTGTCGTTATGCTCAATATTCCGTTGGCGTTGATTGGGGTGATCTGGGGGCACTGGTTGCTGGGGTTGGATATCACCATGCCGTCGATGCTCGGTTTTGTGTCGCTGGCTGGTATCGTGGTTAATGACTCGATCTTGCTGGTGGAGTTCGTCAAACGCCATGTCGCCGCAGGCCTGAGTGTCCATGACGCGGCGGCCAGGGCCAGTCACGATCGTTTTCGAGCGGTCCTGCTGACCTCGCTGACCACTATCGCCGGGATGACCCCGCTGCTGTTTGAAACCAGCCTCCAGGCGCAGGTATTGATTCCGCTGACGGTGAGTATCGTCTTCGGCATCGCCAGTTCGACCCTGCTGGTGCTGTTTGTGGTGCCCTGCTGTTACTGCATCCTGGATGATTTCGGTCTGGCTAATGCGCAACCCTCTTCAGCCTCCTAGATCCGCCGCACCGGATGAGTTGTGTTGGTCACAGCTGAGATAACTCATCTCTCTTCCCTCGCATATTTTTCTAAGCCTCTCTTTTCAAGCGGCTCTCTAACCCGGACATTTCACAAAGGCGCTAAAAACTGACCTGTAACACCGATGTTTACAGAACCTATGGCTTGTTTTAGAAAGTTACACGTTGTAACCGGTATCGCTGATCGATTTTCCGCACCCTCTGCCGTTGCATTTGGCCCGATCTCCCTTAAGCCTTGGAACCACCAAGGCCCTGCGGGAGATAGAGCCAACTGCTTAGCCAGCGGATCCGGAAATTTCGATCCCTTCATGAAATATCCGGGTTAGATGGTCACGCTTGTATCAGTGTTTGCAGGTTTTACGTGGGGTGCCTGTCCGTTCGCATTTCGTTATTAGGGCCCGCTGTAAATGGGTTTCAGTGCCGTAACGAATTCAGAGGCAGGGTGGTTATCGCTGCCTAATATGCAATATAGTGCGGGACTGGGACTGGGACTGGGACTGGTTTGTTCTAGCTACGTTTTAGCTATTGTTTCAGAGAATGGTGAAGTTTTTTGAGCGCAACAGGCGCTATATCCAGGCCCACGGGTCTGGCCGATAGCCAATCTCGATTCGTGGAGTGACAGGGTTATATGACGCGGATCCGCCCTCTCAAATTATGGACGTTGCTGTTTATCCTGGTCGCCCTCAGTGTGGCGGCGCTGTACGGCATTTTGTTAGCCACCGATGCGGTGCGTCAGGAAGCCAGAGAGCAGTTCTTTGAGCAGTACAATCGGCAACAGCGGCTGATGGCTGAGCAGGCCTCGGCATCGGTTGAGGTGTTTTTTGGGACGCTCAACCGCAGTCTGGGCTTGGTGACCAGCCTGTTTGAGGGCTACCCGGTTGATGCGGCACGGGCCTTGGATGTCGATGGCAGCCTGTTCAAACTCAATCAAAGTCTGGCTGATTCTGCCATCATTGACCTGGTGGTGTTTGACCGTGATGGCACCGTGGTCGCCATTCAGCCCTCGGACCCTTATACCCTGGGTCGAAGCTACGCCTGGCGGGACTATTACCTCTGGGCCCGGGATGTCGGCAAGCCGGGACAGATGTACGCCTCGCCTTTTATACGGCTTGAAGGGGGGCAGCACCGGGGTGACAAGGCATTAATCGTCGCCCAGGGGATCTATGCCCAAGACGGAGACTTTAACGGGGTGGCCATGTTTACGGTCAATTTCGATGAGCTGGCCCGAAAGCACATTCTGCCGGTACGGATTGGCGAGCATGGTTATGCTTGGCTGGCGGACATCAACAACCAGACCCTGCTGGTGGATCCGCACGGTGCGGTGGCCGGACGCAGTTTCGAGGATGCTTTTTTGCCGCAATGGCCCAAACTCTATTCACTGCTGACCTCGGCGCAGTACGGTGGTGGTGGAACCGATTGGTACAGCTATGAAGATCCGGCCGACCACAGCCAGTCGGTACGTAAACTGCTGGGCTATCAAACCCTGCAGATCGGCGATCATCGGTGGTTTATCGGCGTCGCGACCCCCGAGCGTGAGGTGGACGCGCAGCTGTCATCTTTCCTGCGTCGACAGGAGGCCTTTTCGTTGACATTGGCGATCAGCATTCTGACCGGCACCGTGATTATCTGTGGCCTGTTGCTGGCCTGGAATCGAATGCTCTGGCGTCGGGTGGAGGTCCGAACCCGTGATCTGGCCGCTGCGCGAACGCAGCTTGAAGACACCTTTGAAGAGTTGTTAGCGTCTAAAAAGCTTGCCGCCGTGGGGCATCTGGCGCTGGGGCTGACGCACGAAATACGTAACCCGCTGTCGGCCATCCGGATGAACATCAAGATGATCCAAAAAAAGTGGCAGCCAGAAGGTCGATTGCAGGAACATTTTTCGATCATCGATACCGAAATTTTACGGCTTAACCGCTTACTCAGTGATGTGATGGATTTTGCCAAGCCGGGACCGTTACGGCTCGAACGTAATGACCTGCATGAGATTGTCCGGCAGGTCAGTACGCTGCTCGGGCAGCGGTTTGAAGAGGAGCGGGTGGAGGTTGAAATCGACATGCCCAGTCCGCTACGGGTGGTCTGTGATGCCGGTCAGATCGAGCAAGTGCTGTTGAATTTGCTACTCAACGCACTGGATGCGATGAGCCACCTGCGTGAGGAAAAACGCTTGTCCCTTGTCGGGGGGG
>SDWN01000064.1 GCA_004195305.1 Neptunomonas sp.
ATATGCAGCTGAGGCACAACATTACCCAGTGCCGCGATATTCATCTTATCGGCATTAAAGATATCCGCCAGGTTCGAGGCAAGCACGCAGGACTCATTCATCAGTTGCTGCTGATCCTTAGCTGACAGGTGGTAAATTTCTCCCACATCGGCCAGCCTTGGCACCAGGATAAACCAGGGATAATTGGCATCGTTCATCAGCAACAAATCACAGAGTGAAAACCGCCCAAAGACAACGCAATCTTTGGCTAATTGGGGATGCAGCTGGTACAGATGCAGCTCAGGATCAAGATCGCGATCAGGGTCATAATCGATATCAGCACTCGCGTTCAGCTCGGTCATATTCAACTCCTTTTTTAAACAGTATAAGCAAGTGTATGATCTATGCTTGTGCGAACAAAGCCAGAGTGAGCATTTATACATGATCCGGGTCCAGGTTATCGAGCGCATCAAGCAGATCGATCCGGCTCATTGGCAGCATTTATTCGGCCCACAACCGCTGCCCAGCCATACGTTTCTAGCCGCCCTGGAGGAGAGCCACAGTCTGACCCCGGCAAGCGGCTGGATACCCCAGCACCTGTTGCTGCAATCCGCAGCCCTACAACCCCTGGCGGCACTGCCGCTGTATCTCAAGCAGCACTCTTACGGCGAGTATGTGTTCGATTGGAGCTGGGCCGACGCCAGCCACCAGGCCGGCATCCGCTACTACCCCAAACTGGTTACTGCCCTGCCCTTCACCCCGACCTGCGGCCAGCGCCTGGGGCTGGCCGCTGATAGCCCTGCGCAGTCAACCCGCACACTATTGCAGAAACTGTCGGAGCAGGCGCATCTGCAACACGCATCCGGCTGGCACTTGCTGTTTGCAGATAAGCGATGCCGTGAGCAGATCCGCTCCGCCTGGCCGGAACCCGAAGAACTGCTCGAACGCCACGACTGTCAATTTCACTGGCTGAATGCGGATTACCGCGATTTTGAGCATTTCCTGCAACGCTTCAGCTCACGCAAACGCAAGACGATCCGCCGCGAGCGACGCCGGGTCCAGGAACAGGGCGTCAAACTACGCCGACTCTGCGGCATGGAGTTGGACCTGGAAGGGCTGCGGAATTTTTTCAGTTTCTACCAACAGACCTATCAGCTACGCGGTCAAACACCCTACCTGAACTGGGATTTTTTCATGCGCATCCATGCAGGCCTGCGCGACAGCATGATGCTGGTAGTGGCCGAGCACAAACAACAGACGGTCGGGGCGGCACTGTTTCTATTTGATCAACACTGCCTGTACGGTCGCTGGTGGGGCGGAGACCCCGAATTCGACTGCCTGCATTTTGAAGCCTGTTACTATCAGGGGATCGAATTTGCGATCGAACGCAAGCTGCAGCGATTCGACCCCGGCACCCAGGGCGAACACAAACTGGTACGCGGTTTTGAGCCAACCCAAACCAGCTCGCTGCACTGGATCAGACATCCGGGACTGCACAGGGCGGTGCAGCACGCATTAATCCAGGAGCGGCAGCACATAGCGACCTACATGGCACAAGCTCGCAAGCATCTGCCGTTTAAACAAACCGACTATTAACCTGACGGACAAATAGGCGTCCTGCCTTATTTGTCCGTCGCCCCCTGCAATCTGGCGCAGCTGCGCGGAACTGCTGGATTTCCGGGGGCTCGCATTGGCCTGACGGCCAATGTTGACGCGTCCCTGCGTCACCTATTAACCCGGGGGGTTAATAGCTACCAATCGGCTTAGTACCTATCGACTTAGTACCAAGGAACTATTCGGCGGGCACCAAAGTGCTCTGGAGAGGTGCCCCTTTGGCTTTTACTATTGCGTCAGTGAAGTTTTTCATATTAATAAAAACAATTGGGTGACTGTGATGAAAAAACGTGTATCTGCCTCCATGGGTATGCTGGCTGCCGCGGCTTTAGCGCTAGCGGGTCAGGTTTGGGCGCACGGGGATGTGACGCCGCAGAGTGTTGACACGGCGGGGCTGGATCCTTTGGGTGAAGAGTGGCTGGAGGAAAATCCCTATCGGGGTAATGAGTTGGCGATCAAGATTGGTGAGTCTGCCTACACCCAGAACTGTGCCCGTTGTCATGGCTTGGAGGCGATTTCGGGGGGTATCGCTCCGGATCTGCGTGAGCTGGAAGCAGGTATGGAGGGTGACGAGTGGTTCGCCTACCGAGTCGTCAACGGTGCGGTTCGCAACGGCGTACCCTATATGCCGAAGATGGCGGATTTCCTGAGTCAGGAAGCACTCTGGTCGATCCGTACCTGGTTAGAAACCCGACCTGCGGATTAACCTATGTTGAACTCTTACGGTCACAATGCAATGCGTAACAATTGCCGCACCGTGCAATTACTGGTTGTTATGCTGGTGTGCTTGTTGAGCAGTCTGGTCCAGGCGCGCAGCTACGATGATCTGATGGTCGATGGCACGATTCTGATCGGGGTGTACCGTGATTTCCCCCCCTATTCCTATGAAGAGCAGGGCCAGGCCAAAGGACTGGATGTTGAGTTGGCGCAGGCGATCGCCGCCGGACTTGGCTTGAAGCTGGAGCTGTATTGGATGATCGCCGATGAAAATCTCGACGATGATCTGCGCAACCATGTTTGGAAAGGCCACTATCTGGCCCGCGACGAACGGGGGCCGATGCTCAAGCGAAACGTTGCCGATGTGATGCTGCGGGTGCCTTACGACCGTGACTTTGCCTATAAGATCGATCCCGATGGCCGGGTGATCAACGATCTGGTGCACTTTTTTGCTCCCTATCAGCGCGAGCGCTGGGCCCTGACTTATGACAGTGAGCAACTCGATCCGTTCGAGAATCTGGCGATCTTTCAATACGATAAAGTCGGGGTCGAGATCGACAGCCTGCCTGATTTTTACCTCAGTGGTGCCTTCCGCGGACGGCTGCTGGGTAACGTCAAACACTTCGGCAGCACCCAGCTGGCGCTGCAGGCGATCGACGCCAATGCGGTCTCCGCGGTGATGGGGATGCAGTCGCAGTTGCAGTGGGGGATACCGCGTCTAGCGCGCTCCGAGCAGATGCTGGTGGCCGATGTGCCGTTTCCCAACCTGGTTAAGCGCAGCTGGGATGTCGGTATGGCAGTCAAGGATAGCTACCGTCAGTTGGCTTATGCGGTAGAGGATATCGTCGATGGTATGGTCAAGTCCGGCCAGTTTGCCAAGCTCTATCAAGGCCACGGCGTTGTATACAGCAAACCGGACCGGTATCGGTTAGACGCTCCCGATTGAGCCCCCTAAAGTCCAGCCCACAAAGCATCGGCCCCTGTGGGTCGGAATTCATTCCGACATCGCTGCAGCATGCGTCGGTTTAAAACCCGCCCTCAAAACAGTGTTCTCTGTGGCCTGGAAGCTGCTCGACGGGCAAGCGTTCGCCCCGCAATAAGTGACCGTTGGTGGAGTACTACTACCAAGAGAGTAGAAAACCGCCCCCCAAGTTGGATTGTTGGTTTTTGCTTCAAAAACAACAATGGCTTCATCATCAGGCCCTTGCGCGTGTGCAGGCTGGTCGGGGTGATCGATCTTATTCGAATAAGAACATCCTCAAAGGAGAATACGATGAAATATAAAAGTTATGGTCTCAAGGGACTGGCACTGACCTCATTGGTCGTCGCCATGTCTGCGACGGGCCTGACACATGCCAAGGTGACCGACCAGGATATCCTTAACGACCAGGCAACGACGCAGGATGTCGTGACCAACGGGATGGGGTTACGCGGCCAGCGCTTCAGCTCGCTGGCTAAGGTTAACGGCGCGACAGTACAGGATCTGCGTCCGGTCTGGGGCTTCTCCTTCGGTGGCGAAAAGCAGCGTGGCCAGGAATCGCAGCCGATGGTCAAAGATGGGGTGATGTATGTCACCGCCTCCTACTCGCGGGTGTTTGCGATCGATATCAAGACCGGCGATGAACTGTGGCAGTACGATGCTCGCCTGCCCGAAAATATCATGCCCTGCTGTGATGTGATCAACCGGGGGGTGGCGCTGTACGACGATCTGGTGATCTTTGGCACCCTAGATGCCAAGCTGGTGGCGTTGAACAGAAAAACCGGCAAGACGGTATGGAAAAAGAAAGTGGCCGACTACAAAGCCGGTTATTCGATCTCTGCCGCACCGATTATTGTCAAAGGCAAGGTGATCACAGGGGTCTCCGGGGGTGAGTTTGGCATCGTCGGTAAGGTGGAAGCGTACGACGCCATGACCGGCAAGGTGGTCTGGACCCGGCCGACGGTTGAGGGCC
>SDWN01000065.1 GCA_004195305.1 Neptunomonas sp.
ATGCTCATTTATAGCTATAAACTGCGCTTTTTCGGTCGTTTTTGCCTAGTCTCGGCGGCCTCGCTAACGCTTTTCAACAGCTTGCTAGAGCCCCTCCGGGCTTTCAGAACGACCTGATCGCGGTGTTAGCAATTATCGACAGTCAGTATATCTGTAATCGCTGCCTGGGTTTCCAATCGCACTGAAAGCCAGAGGCGCAAGAGACCTGTTCACAAGCTGCCCGGGTAAATGCCGCCCAGAATTCGGTCGCCACGGGCACCGGTGACGGCAGGGAGGTTGCCCGGGAGCTGCATTAAGCAGCGTTTAGCTAGCCAGGCAAAGGCGCAGGCTTCTACCCAGTCTGCCGGCAGGCCCAGAGATGCGGTGGTGGTGATGGTGAATGTGTCAAGCAGACATTGCAGTCGTTCAAGCAGATAGTCGTTATGGGCTCCGCCGCCACAGATATATATTTCAGCATCGCACAGGCCCTGCTTAAGAATGGAAGCGGTGATACTGCATACAGTGAGCTCGGTCAGTGTTGCCTGTACATCGGCCGCGGAAATCTGCTGCGGCAATTTATCCAGTTGTTGGTCAATCCAGTCGAGATTGAACTGTTCACGACCGGTGCTTTTAGGCGGGGCCTGATCGAAGTAGTCGAGCTGTAACAACAGCGCTAGCAGCTGGGGATCTGCCTGGCCACTGCGAGCCCAGTCGCCGCGCTGGTCAAACCCTTGTTGCCGATGACGACCGATCCAGCTATCGATGAGGATGTTACCCGGTCCGGTATCGTAGCCGATGACCGGTTGGCTGCTGTTTTTGGAGAGTAGGGTGATATTAGCCATACCACCCACATTCAAGATTACCCGGTCGGCGTCGTTACTCGCAAAGAGTTCGGCATGAAAAGCGGGTACCAGTGGTGCGCCCTGGCCACCCGCAGCTAGATCACGGCGACGAAAGTCTGCGACAACGGTGATTCCTGTCAGTTCGGCCAGTGTATTAGGGTCACCAATCTGTAAGCTAAACGGGGTTGTGCCGGCAGGGCGGTGGCGGATAGTCTGGCCGTGGCTGCCGATGGCGGTGATATGGATTGGCTGCAATTTGGATTGCAGCAGAAGGTCATTGACGATCTCGGCCTGGAGCTGGCTGAATTGAACATCTGCCTGCCCCAACTGTTCGATCTCGTTGTCGCCGGGTTGAGTGAGCGTCAGCAGGGTTTGCCTAAGTTCGATTGGAAGGGATCGGGTGGCGCTGGCGATGAGCCTGATCGGCTTCTGGCCGTAATCGACTATGACTGCATCGATCCCGTCGAGGCTGGTGCCAGACATCAGGCCGATATAATAGCCGTCGGTCGATACCATATCAGTTTTGCGCCAGCTGAGTCTGGCGCAGGTTTTTGAGCTGGTCAAGCAGTTCGCTGGCCAGTGGTGCGAATCTTGCGCGCTCTGCTTTGGGCAGTGGCGAGGCCTGAGGTAGTGCTACGGTCAATGGATTGCGATGCGCACCGTTGACGCGGAATTCATAGTGCAGGTGCGGTCCGGTGGCGTAGCCGGTACTGCCGACATAACCGATGGTTTGGCCTTGCTTAACCCGGGTTCCTCTTTTGATTCCGGGTTTGATTCGGCTCATATGGGCGTATAGGGTGTTATAGGTTTGGCCGTGCTGAACGATAACCGCCTTACCATAGCCGCCTTTGGTGCCAGCAGAGATCACCTTGCCGTCACCGGAGCTCTTGATCGGAGTGCCCGTGGGCGCTGCGTAATCAACCCCCCGGTGCGGGCGTTTTGTCTTGAATATAGGGTGTTTGCGATTGGGATTGAAGCGGGAACTGATGCGGGAGAAGTCTACTGGCGTGCGTAAAAAGGCCTTACGCATGCTGCTTCCCTTGGGGGTGTAATAGTTACTGTCGCCTTTGCTGTCAGTGTAGCGAACGGCCTGATAGTCGCGTCCCTGATTGATGAATTCAGCGGCGACGATCTCGCCCTCGCCGATCCGTGAGCCGTCTAGCCACAGCTCTTCATAGATCAGAGAGAACTCGTCACCCTGGCGAATGTCGAGTGCGAAGTCGACATCCCAGCCAAAAATCCCCGCCAGCTCCATGATCTTTTGTTGGCTCAGGCCCGCACGTTCACCGCTGAGAAAGAGTGAGTCATCAATACTCCCATGACGGAACTTGTGGCTGACTTCAGGGGTGAGTTCGATTGCATCGACACTGTAACCGTCTTCAGTGCGACTGATAATTGTCTGTGTAAGAGGTGAGACGATATGGCGGAGTTTAATTAGATCGCCTTCAGTGATCAGAAACTCAACCTGTTCGCCAGGCTTAAGTCGGCCTAGTACCTTGCTGGGTTTGATCCCGTTAAGCATCGGATAAAGCTGGTTGGCTCCTAGGTTCGCTTTCTCAAACAGCGTAGTTAGATTGTCACCAGGGCGGATGTTGATGGTTAGCCATTCCTCTTTGCTGATGGCCGGCTCTTCACTATGGGCCGGGATTGGTGTGCTTGGCGCCGCTTCAGTATAGGGCTCGGTGGCGGTGGTCACCGCTTGAGAGTAGCTCTCAGGGGTACTGGCAACCCTGTTGCTAAATACGGGATCAGCGCTAGAGTCCGGCGCTTGTAACTCGATAAGTAGTTGTTTTTTTGCCTCAACCGATTCTGCGGGAAGGAGTAGCACAATGCCGAATAAAGCCAGACAAGTTAATACCGCGACGAAGTGCATTTTGGTTGGTACGAGTTTGAAAGAGGCGAAATTAGTAAGCATCAGGTGTCATATCTATGTTCTTAAAAAGGGTAGTATAAGAAATCAGACTCCGGCGATCCATGACTTAGGTCGATTAGTGATCAATTAATCCGCTGTTTTCACAAATAGGGCGCGCTAATTGTGCTGGTGGGAGCCTATCGCGTACCATATGCGCACTTTTTTGTAGCTAATATTAAGAGCCTTGCTTAGGTAAATATGATGACGTTTGAGAGCACTTTGTTAAAAGATCTGGAGTCGCGAGGCTTGGTCGCGCAGGTGACCGGTAATGATGAGCTGGATAAGCACCTTAGCGAAGGCTCTCGAACGCTCTATTGTGGTTTTGACCCGACTGCAGACAGTCTTCATATTGGATCGCTAGTGCCGTTGCTGGCACTGAAGCGATTTCAGATGGCGGGGCACAGGCCGATCGCGTTGGTGGGTGGTGCGACGGGGTTGATTGGCGATCCGTCGTTTAAGGCTGAGGAGCGTAAGCTCAACACCCCAGATGTGGTAGATAGCTGGGTTGCCCGTATCCGCTCCCAGGTCAGTCGTTTTATCGATTTTGATTGCGAGGCTAACCCCGGTGCGGTGGTGAATAACCTCGACTGGACCAAAGATCTGGACGTTCTCTCCTTCCTGCGCGATGTCGGTAAGCATTTCTCGGTCAATTCGATGATCCACAAGGAGTCAGTCAAACAGCGGCTGGATCGAGAGGGTGCGGGTATTTCGTTTACTGAGTTTACCTACATGATTCTGCAGTCCTACGATTATCAGCAGTTGAATAAGAGTCATGGCTGTACCCTGCAGATCGGCGGCAGTGATCAGTGGGGCAATATTGTAGGCGGTACCGAGCTGACCCGGCGGATGAATCGCGAACAGGTGTTCGGTCTGACGCTGCCGTTGATCACCAAGGCGGATGGCACTAAGTTCGGTAAGACCGAGTCAGGTACCGTGTGGCTCGATGCCAACAAAACCTCGCCCTATGCGTTCTATCAATTCTGGCTTAATACTGCCGATGCGGATGTATATAAGTTTCTGCGTTACTTTACCTTCCTGTCGGTCGAGCAGATTGCGCAGATCGAGCAGGACGATACCGCAGCACAGGGGCGTCCGCAGGCGCAATCGATATTGGCTCGGGAAGTCACCGAGCTTTTGCACGGCAAAGAGGGGTTGCAGGCCGCCGAGCGGATAACGCAGGCGTTGTTCAGTGGTGATACCTCCGAGTTAAGCAAGAGTGATTACAACCAGCTTTCTCAAGATGGCTTGCCTTCTTCGGAGCTTGGGGGGCAGGAACTGAAAGAAACTCCGCTAACCTCGTTATTATCGACTGCAGGAATGGGAGCGGGCAAGCAGGTCAAAGATGCCTTGCAGCGAAAAGCGGTGCATATCAATGGCGTAGCTTATGGGCTTGATGATAACTGGAATACGATTGATTTGTTTTCAGAAGATAAGGGAGTGTTCGGAAAATACTATCTGGTGAAGCTTGGTAAGAAAAAACATCTGTCTCTTATACACATCT
>SDWN01000367.1 GCA_004195305.1 Neptunomonas sp.
ACCGGCGACCAAGGCGTGAAACTGGGACTGGGGCTGATCATCTTAGTGATCGTGGTCATGGGTGGCCGGGTCATTCCGTTCTTCACCCGTAATCCCTTACCGGGAATGGAGCCTCGCCAGTGGCCCTGGGTAGAGGCCGCAGCTATCGCCGGTGTGGCATTGCTGCTACTGCTTGAACTACTGGCGATACCGTCGCTCTATCTAGCGCTACTGAGTTGCGCGGTCGGCGCGATCCAGCTGCTGCGCCTGTCAGGCTGGTATGACCGACGCATCTGGAGCCGGCCGATCATCTGGGTACTGCATGTGGCCTATGCCTCGATCGCTCTGGGTTTTATCCTCAAAGGACTGGCGCTACTGCACTGGGCACCCAACAGCGCTGCCATCCATGCCTTTGGCTTTGGCGGCATCGGCTTGATCACGTTAGGGATGATGTCCCGGGTATCACTGGGGCACACCGGGCGTATGCTGGAGCTGCCACCGCTGACAGTATGGGGGATCAGACTGCTAACCCTGGGGGCGATTCTGCGCGTTATCGCGCCCTGGCTAACCGGCGAACCGGGCACGCTGCTGCTGATCGCGTCGGCCCTGTGCTGGGTGCTGGCCTTTGCAGCCTTTGCCCGCGATTATGCGCCGATGCTAATACGGCCCCGTATCGACGGCCGACCCGGTTAATTTAGGCTATGCGATTATGCGGTGATGTGGCTACTACGACCGCGGATCGACGGCCGACCTGGTTAATTTAGGCTATGCGGTGATGTTGCTACTACGACCGCGTATCGATGGCCTACCCGGTTAATGTAGCCGCGATTATGCGGTGATGTTACTACTACGGCCCCGTATCGACGGCCGACCCGGTTAATGCAGCCGCGATTATACGGTGATGTGGCTACTACGACCGCGGATCGACTGCCGACCCGGTTAATGCAGCCGCGATTATGCGGTGATGTTGCTACTACGACCGCGTCTCGACGGCCGACCCGGCTAGCCATGATGGATGGCAAATGCATCCAAACCTACTGTCTTAATATTTCGCATTTCGCATATGCCAGATCGGCAGTTATACTGACCCGGTTTTTAACTAAGCACCGCACTTCTTGCGGCTGCTGATTTGCGCGGAATGATTGGGTTATGGGTGTTATTGCGGCCACTTGGGGATTTGTTGGTATTTTTAGCTTGTTTGGCTTTGCTATCGTTCGTCTCGGGCAGATAAGTGCCGATGCCTGGTCCACCCAGTTTGCCTGGCAGCACTGGTTAACCCTGGTGGTCTGGGTCCTTTTCATGGCCTACAACGAAGGCTATAAAGGGTTTCAGAAGGGGTTCTCACCCCGCGTCGCAGCACGTACCGCCTACCTCTATAAAAATCCCAGCGTGCTCCGGCTAGTGCTGGCGCCGCTATTTTGCATGGGCTTTTTCCATATTAGCAGGAAGCGCCAAATTCTGACTTTCGCGCTGACACTGATGATTTTCGGCCTGGTCCAGGCAGTATCACTGTTACAGCAACCCTGGCGTGGCATCGTCGACCTCGGCGTGGTCATCGGACTATTCTGGGGGTTAGTTACCCTGAGCCTGTTCACCTTTCAGGCATTGACCCAAGAAAACTACCCCCACTCTCCCGACGTTCCCGCCTGATCGACGCAGCCCAGTAACAACTCTAGACGCACTTTAACTCGCAGCCAGCGGGTTCGAACTTACCAGGGACGCTGGTGCCGCCCCTGAGACTCATCCCGTTGTTGCTTCATTTTACTAAACGCCTGCTGCTGCTCGGGGGTCAACAGCGCATACATCTCGGCATGGTGCTTTGCGCCCTCGACCATCTGCTTGCTCATCTGCTCCGCGCGCTGTTTTGCCAATACGGCAACCTGATCCTGATAATCCGCTGCCGCCGGATTTAACCGCTGTACCTGGGTACGCAACTTCTGCATCTGGGCTTGCTGCTCTGGCATCTGCTCAGCCCGGTCCCACATCAGTTCACCCAGCTGCTGACGCTGCTGTTCGCTCAACTGCAATTTTTGCTCGAGCCGGTTGAGCATTTTTTCAGGACTGCGCTGACCTTTAGCAGCCATATCTCCGTGCATCCCTCTGTGCATACCACCATGCATACCACCATGCATACCTCCCTGCATCCCCTCGTAGACACCCGCGTGCTTACCCACTGCACCCCTGCCATCGCCATCACAGCCACCGATACCACCCATGCCCGGCGCTGCGACGGCAAACATCGCGCCTCCGGCCAGGGTTAAAGCAGCGATAGTTACCGCTAAACGTGTTTTCATGATCCTGTCTCCACTCTCATTTGATGTCATCTTCAGTCTACAATGGCGACTGCAAAGCACAGTCAGCAGCGTGTAAAGTTTGGGTAAAGAGCAAGGCAACGCGCAGCCGCTATGCCAAAATAGCCCTGAACACTAATGACGATGATGAGGTTATGGATCCGATACTGCTGGTCGATGATGATCTTGAACTGTGCCAGATGCTGGCGGAATATCTGCACCTGGAGGGCTTCGAGGTCGATCTGGCCCATGACGGCCAAGAGGCCCTAACGCTGACCACGCGCAACCGCTACGCGGTAATTATTCTGGATGTGATGATGCCGGGACTGAACGGTTTCGACACCCTCAAGGCTCTGCGCCAGCAGCAGGGAGTACAGAGCGCCACCCCGGTATTGATGATGTCGGCCCGGGGCGAAGAGGTAGACCGTATCGTCGGCCTGGAGATCGGGGCCGATGATTATTTGCCCAAACCATGCAGCCCCCGGGAACTGCTGGCACGGATCAGAGCGATCATTCGCCGGGTCGGACTCGAACACCAGGCCCATACCAGCAATGGCGCACAAAACTTACAGCTGGGTCCACTTTACCTCGACAGCCACAACCAGAGCGCCCAACTGGCCAACCAGCCACTGGCTCTCACCCAGACCGAATTTAGAATCCTCCACTGTCTGCTCGGTGCGGCCTGCCAACTGGTCACCAAAGAAGCACTGACCCGGCACGCCCTCAACCGCAGCCTGGGACCCTTCGATCGCAGCATCGATATGCATCTGAGCAACCTGCGCCGTAAACTCAACCAGATCGCCCCCGATGCGATCCTGATTCGGACAGTACGCGGCGCGGGCTATCGGCTGCTAGAGGGCCGGCCTGATGCGTAGTCTCTACTTCAAAGTTTTCCTGGCATTCTGGCTGGTAATGACGCTGGTGGTCGGCAGCAATATGCTCCTGACCTGGGTATTGGCGCGGCAGTTTGCAGAGGCTGAGACTCGCACCAGCTACGTAGAAAAATATGCCCAGCAAGCGCTTGATCGCTATCTCGATCAGGGCCAGGAGGGGCTGATCCGCTGGCAGCGACAACTGCGCCAGCAGACCGGACTGCGTACGCTACTGCTGGATCCGAGAATCCGTAACCTGAATGGTGAACCCTTACCGCCACGGCTGGACAAACTGATTCGGCATGCCGGGCAGAAGCAAGTACCTGCAGCCTCAGGCTCCCGATCCGAACCCGGCAACGAGATGCCTCACCGGCATCGGCCCATGCTGCCACACAATCAACGCCCATTGATCTGGCCGGTTCAGTATCAGGGCCAGAGTTACCTGTTCGTACTTATCAACCCGCGGGCGCTGGTGGATCACCTGTATTCGGGGCACACTCTTTTCTGGCGCCTGGCCCTGTCTATCATCGTGGTCGGGCTGCTCGCTTTCTTGATGGCTCGCTATCTGATCCTGCCGATCCGGCAACTGCAGCACGCCAGCCGGCAACTGGCTGGCGGTCGGCTCGACACCCGGACCGAGCCCGCACTCGGCAAACGTCGAGATGAACTCGGCCAGCTGGCGCAGGACTTCGACCGCATGGCCGAGCAGATTCAGAACCTGGTCCAGGGACAGCAACAATTGCTCCGGGATGTCTCCCACGAACTGCGCACCCCGCTGGCCAGGCAGCGCTTTGCACTGGAGCTGGCGCGTAAAAAACCCGGCTCCAGCGAAGCCCTGGACCGGATCGAACAGCAAGCCGAAGAGCTGGATGCGCTGATCGGAGAGATTCTGATGCTGGCTCGGCTCGACTGTCACAGCGATCGCCACCACTATGTATCGACCGATCTGAAACAGTTGCTACAGTCGCTGATCCACGAGTTCAACTTTAACCAACCGCACGACCAGCCTCGGTTACTGCTTCAAGCCTGCGACCCAATACAGGTCGATCTGGATCCCAAACTGATCCATCGGGCGCTCAGCAATATTGTCGGCAACGCATTGAAATACAGCCAGGCAGGACCAGGGCCCGGGGATCGAAACGGCTATGTTGGAGAAGATCTTTGAACCGTTCGTGCGCACCGATCAGGCACGCAGCCGGCAACAGGGCGGCTGGGGACTCGGCCTGGCCATCGCCGCCCGCGCCGTGCGCCAGCATCAGGGCCAGATTAGCGCGCGCAACCTCGAACCACAGGGACTGGAGATGAGCATCCGCTTACCGCTAAGATCCCAGCCCCGGCTTGCGTGACTTACTTAAGAAACAGCTGATAGGCCGGATTGGCCGTTTCATCCCAGAAGTTATAACCCACCTCATCGAGAAACTCTGGCAGCTGGTTGCGCTCCTCCTCAGGAACCTGCATCCCCACTAGCACCCGCCCGTAGGCCGCGCCATGGTTACGGTAGTGGAACATCGAGATGTTCCAACGGCCGCCAATCTTGTTCAAAAACCGCCACAGCGCGCCGGGCCGCTCGGGGAATTCAAACCGGTACACCACCTCATTATCCACCCCCGCAGGAGCATGGCCGCCAACCATATAACGTACATGCAGCTTGGCTATCTCATCATCGGTCAGATCGACCACATCATCCAGCTGCGCCGCCAGATCGACAATCAGCTGTTCGCGCTCACCCGGTTTGATCTGCACCCCGGCAAACACCACCGCCTGATCCGTATCGCTGTAGCGGTAATTAAATTCGGTGATATTGCGACTGCCCAGAATCTTGCAAAACTGCTTAAAGCTGCCAGGGTGCTCGGGGATTTTGGCCGCGATAATCGCCTCACGCTGCTCCCCCAACTCGGCCCGTTCGGACACATGCCGCAGCCGGTCAAAATTGACGTTGGCGCCGCTGTCGATCGCGATCAGCGTCTGCTCTTCGATCCCTTCACGGGCCACATATTTCTTTAACCCGGCAAGCGCCAAGGCACCAGAGGGTTCGGTAATCGAGCGGGTATCGTCGAAGATATCCTTGATCGCCGCGCAGGTCTCGTCGGTATTGACGGTGATCACCTCATCGACATAGTTACGACAGATGTCGAAAGTGGTCTTGCCGATCTGAGCCACCGCCACACCATCGGCAAAAATACCCACCTGCGGCAGAATGACGCGCTCATTGGCATCCAGCGCCGCCTTCAGGCAGGCCGAATCTTCCGACTCGACGCCGATCACTTTGATCTCTGGGCGCAGATATTTGATATAGACAGCGATACCCGAGATCAGGCCGCCACCGCCCACCGGAACAAAGATGGCGTGGATAGGGCCACTTTGCTGCCGCAGCAGTTCCATGCCGATCGTGCCTTGGCCTGCGATCACATCCGGGTCGTCGTAGGGGTGCACGTAAACCAACCCCTGCTCCTCCACCAGCTGCTGCGAGTGTTTAAACGCCTCTTCAAAGCTATCACCGAGCAACACCACCTTGGCGCCGTTCGCCCGGACCGAGTTAACCTTGATATCGGGCGTGGTCTTGGGCATCACGATGGTCGCCTTGACCCCCAGCACCTTGGCCGATAGTGCCAGCCCCTGGGCATGATTACCTGCCGATGCCGCGACCACACCGCATTGGTGCTGCGCCTCGGTTAATTGGCACATCTTGTTATAGGCGCCACGCAATTTGAACGAAAACACCGGTTGCAGATCTTCGCGTTTGAGCAGCACCCGATTATTCAACCGTGCCGACATCGCCCGCGCATCGTCCAACGGGGTTTCCTTACAGACATCATAAACTCGGGCTTGAAGGATCTTCTTGATGTAGTGGTGCGGCATAATCGACTCTAAATAGCGTAAGCTGACCCGCGAAGGGATAATTTGTGGCAGCGCATTATAGTAATCACTCACCCCGCACGAGTCTAGCTTGAGCTATACCTTCCCCCAGTTGCAGCTATACCTACACCTATCATCTACACCTACAAGAGCAGGCCACGTATAATGCAATTTAATCCTCCGCCCGTATTAAGCCCAACAGAGACCTTGCCATGACCCAGGATGAGATGAAGCAGGCCGTCGCCGTCGCCGCGGTTGCACAGATTCACCCCCACCTCGAGCCCGGTAGCATTATTGGCGTCGGCACCGGCTCAACCGCCAACTGCTTTATCGATGAACTGGCCAAGGTCAAGCATCTGTTTGATGGCACGATCGCCAGCAGCGACGCTACCGCTGAACGCCTCAAAGCACACGGCATCCCGGTCTACGACCTAAACAGCATCCAGCAGCTGGATTTTTATATCGACGGCGCCGATGAATTCAACCACCACCTGGAACTGATCAAAGGCGGCGGCGGCGCGCTGACCCGCGAAAAGATCGTCGCAGCGGTAGCCAGGACCTTTATCTGCATCGCAGACGAAACCAAGCGTGTCGACCTGCTGGGCAGCTTCCCGCTACCGGTCGAAGTGCTGCCAATGGCGCGCAGCTATGTCGCCCGGGAACTGTTTAAACTCGATGCCCAACCGGTCTATCGGGAGGGATTTGTCACCGATAACGGCAATCAGATTCTGGACATCCATAATCTGCAGATCAACGCCGCGGTGAAACTCGAGGAGTTCATCAACAACATCGTCGGCGTGGTCAGCAA
>SDWN01000370.1 GCA_004195305.1 Neptunomonas sp.
GTCATGGATACCCCCATTTATATCGGCAGCCCTATCGAAACCATTCAGGTACGGGGTGAACCGGTACGTTTCCGGCTGGATAGAGAGAATTTGAGCCGGTTACACAGCTCTCTTCAAGGAGCCGCCAGTGAAGGAGTGGTGGATTACCTGGGGCTTCCCATGGTGTTCAATGGCGGTAATGTGAATGCCTTCCTGGTGGGGACCGATCAAGAGCAGGGCTTCAGTGACGGCGATGTAGCCAAGTTCAAGCTGCTGGTGGATTTTTTTGCCCCTGTGTTTGAGGCGATTGCACTGCGATTCTTAGCCCGCTCACTACTGGATACGTATATCGGTCCTCGGAGCGGAAAGAAGGTCCTCAAAGGGCATATCAAGCGGGGGGATAATGAACAGATTGATGCGGTGATTTGGTTCAGTGACCTGCGTGATTTTACCCATCTTTCTGAACAACTATCGAACGACGAGCTTCTGCGCCTACTGAACTGTTACTTTGAAACTGTCGCTGCAGCCGCGACCCGCAACGGTGGCGAGGTGCTCCGCTTTATCGGTGATGCCATGCTGATCCTCTTCCCCTGCGGGGCTCATCCGACACCGGAAATAGCCTGCCAACAGGCACTAAAAGCTGCGGAAGAGGCTCTGGCTGCGGTACAGAACCTTAATCGTGAGCGACAAGCGCTTAACCGACCGCTGATTAATTTTGGTATCGGTTTGGATCAAGGCAAGGTTATTTATGGCAATGTTGGCGCGCCGAACCGGTTAGACTTTAGTGTGATGGGAGCGACGGTTAACCGTGCGGCCCGACTTGAAGCCTTGACCAAAACGCTAGAAGTGCCCCTGCTGCTGAGCGAGGAGATGGCTCGATGGGCGGGCCCTTTAGCCATCCCCATGGGGCGTATACCACTAAAAGGAATGTCCGAGCCACAGTCGGTTTATGGCCTGGTTGGAAAACATTCGGCGCTGCCGTAAGAACGCAGGTTGCTCTATAGGCTAACCGACCGCGGTTACTCCAGTTCGTCACCTAGGTAGTCTAGGAGCATTCGCACTTTGGGCGACAGGTGTCTGTTATGCGGATATACCGCCCAGACACCATCGTCTGGCTCGCAAAGGTGTTCCAGCAGCGAAACGAGTTGACCGCTTTCGATATAATTTAATACATAGTAGTCCGGCAGTTGGACAATACCGATGCCCTTTAATGCAGCATCGACCAAGGCTCTCCCACTATTACAGCGGATATTACCCTTGATCTTGATATTACGTGCTTTACTTTTTTCTTGAAAACGCCAGTAGTCCAGCGTGCCTTGCAGGCAGTTATGTTGTTCTAGTTCCGACAGCGAATGCGGCACCCCATGGGTTGAGAGGTAGTCGGGTGATGCGCAGACATATTGAGTTCGTGAAGCCAGGCGCTTCGCCATCATCGTCGAGTCATCCAGTTTCCCCAGGCGGATGGCTAGGTCATAGCCTTCGTCGATCAAGTCTAGCGTTTGGTTGGTTAGGCGCAGCCACACATCCAGATCCGGGTATTTCGCCACAAAGTTGTTAACCAAAGGGGCGATCGTCCTTTCGCCGTAGGTGACTGGAGCGGTTATTTTCAGCTTTCCAGTCGGGGTGCTTTGCAGGTTGGTAATGGCGCGCTCCGCTTCATCCAAACCGTCCAATAGCTGCCGACAGTGTTGGTAGTAGATATTGCCCACCTCCGTCACCGACACCCTGCGCGTCGTTCGATAGAACAGCTTGGCGGACAGTCTGGTTTCCAGTGCGCTGACCTGTCTACTGACCTGGGCAGTTGATATGCCTAGCCGTTTTGCTGCGGCAGTAAAGCTCTCCGCTTCGGCAACCGCGACAAATTCACTGACGCCTTCCCAATTGAACATTGTTACCACCGCGTAAGAAAAATATGAATGTTCCTGAATTATCTGTAGATAGTAATCAAATGCAACACCTCTTTCTGAGACGGTAATTACGTGTAAGACCTTATAGTTGATGGCCTGTGTAAGTAGAGGTCACAACCACGGTTTGGGCGGTGCCGCTTGATCCTTACCTGCACAACGCTGTCATCACGGGCAGCACTATTGTTACCAATCAGTAAAGGTAATTTACCAATACATAGGATTATCAACAAAAAATATAAGAATACAATGTTCCTCATTGAAGCCGCGCAGAGATAATTATCGAAATCACCGGAACCAGCATAAGGATGATCCTTAAGTCCGCTGGAGGTGTTCGAGGCAGGAACCGAGCGCAGGCCATCACCGAATTTTATTTAACTTTGAGGAATGACTCATGAGCAATACTTTCTACATGCCCCAAATGTCCTTAATGGGACCCGATGCCATCAAGGAACTCGGCGCAGAATTAAACGCGCGAAACTTCAAGAAGGCGCTAATCGTCACCGACAAAGTCTTGGTTGGTATCAATTTGGTCGATAACCTGACTCGAGAACTGGATACGCACCAGATTAACTTCGTTATCTTCGATGGCGTGAAGCCCAACCCAACGGAGGCTAACATTGAGGATGGCTTGGCCTTGCTGAAAGCTGAAGACTGCGACTTGGTCATCTCTTTCGGCGGTGGGTCTCCTCATGACTGTGCCAAAGGCATTGCCTTGCTGGCAACTAATGGTGGCCATATCAGGGATTACTCTAAAGGCGTCCACCTCTCCGCAAAACCTCAGCTGCCGTTAGTCACGGTTAATACCACGGCAGGCACTGCGGCGGAAATGACGGTCTTTACCATCGTCACCAATGAAGAAGGCGAAACCAAGTACCCCATCGTCGATAAGAACTTACTCCCCATCATTGCAGTCAACGACACCGAGTTGATGGTTGCCATGCCTAAGTCTTTGACTGCGGCGACCGGTATGGACGCTTTAACTCATGCGGTAGAGGCCTATGTTTCGTCCATTGCTTCACCCATTACCGATGCCGCGGCAACTAAGGCCATTGAGCTCATAGCCAACAACCTCGAAGCTGCTGTCAATGATGGTGAAGACCGAGAGGCCAGAGATGCCATGCAGTATGCCGAGTACCTAGCCGGTATGGCCTTCTCCAATGCGTCACTGGGTTATGTTCACGCCATGGCTCACCAGCTTGGTGGCGTCTATGACCTGGTGCATGGCCTGTCCAACGCCATCCTGCTGCCGGATGTATCACGCTTTAACGCGGTAGCAAAAGCCGACCGTTTTGCTGATGTAGCCAGAATCATGGGTGTTGATACCACAGGGATGTCGGACTCCGAGGCGGCAGAAGCCGGAATCGTCGCCATCGAGAAGCTGTCAGCCGCGGTAGGAACCGATCAAAAACTCGCTGACTTGGGCGTCAAAGAAGAAAGGTTGGAGTTTATGGCAATCAATGCCTTGAACGATCCTTGCTCTTTAACCAATCCTAGAAAGGCAACCACTGAAGAGATCATCGAGATCTTCAAGAAAGTAATGTAAAGGCAATACCAGGCAGGCTGCCTCTGTAGGGAGGCAGCCTTAACCGGTTTAGGGGATGCCCTGATGAGTGAAACCCCAATGGCGTGGACCGTTGGTACCAATCTGCGTACAGCATTAGAGCACAGGCTATTTTACTGAATAGGATCGAGTCATGGCAGGTGGTTGGTCCCGAGACGGGGCTGTTCAAGATCAAATTGACGCCAGCGTGGATGACGCTGTCGCGGCGGCTCGAAGCCAGTTACAAGTTGGCGACAGCTTAACGCACTGTGAGGAATGCGAAACCGCGATTCCAGAGACTCGCCGCAAGGCAATCTCCGGTGTACGCCTGTGTGTTAGTTGCCAGGCAGCGCTCGAAAAGCAACAAACAAGCCTTAGTACCTATAACCGCCGCGGTAGCAAAGACAGCCAATTGCGGTGATCGTCACAATGTTCCGATAGGGATATTTCGGGCAATAAACTAATCCTGAAGGAGCACCCAGTGCAACCAGAAAACAACCCGTTTGACGCGCTGATGCCCGCAGCAATGGCGCACAAAGCCGAAGAAGTGGGTGTCAATAAAGCGACCAAGAACCCTATTCAATCCTTCTATCTTGCCATCACGGCAGGTGTATTCATTTCCATCGCCTTTGTGTTTTATACCACGGTAACGACCGGTGCTGGTGAGATGCCGTACGGTATGGCTAAGCTCATTGGCGGCCTGGCGTTTAGTCTTGGGCTGATCTTGGTGGTGATTTGTGGTGGTGAGCTTTTTACCTCGTCGGTGTTAACCACCGTTGCCCGTGCCAGCGGACGAATTACTACCCCCCAGTTATTACGGAATTGGGTTG
>SDWN01000601.1 GCA_004195305.1 Neptunomonas sp.
AGATGTGTATAAGAGACAGGGCATATATGGTCCGCCCCGCGATGCAAGGTAAAGTTACTGGGTGGCTAAAGAGTATTGCTTCCATACATCCGGCCTTGGAATGAGGTCTCCGAGGTCACGGGGTCACGGGGTCACCCATTAGCCGACGGAGACGTGGTGGAAGGTGTTTGCGAATGCCCATTCTAGGTTTTTAGTCTATCGGTTTTATAGCAGCGCCGGGATCCCCGGTAATTGCCCGACAACCGCTAATGACACCACGCATATGATCAACATGATCATCGGGATAACCAATCGATCTGACAACGGTAGGCTTTGGCCTCGCTCTTTGTCGCCAATCATGCCCATGTTGTCGAGTACCATGGTCAAGGCCCAGCCAAAGACAGGGTTAACCAGTGCGCTGGAGAAAATAACAATGCCTGCGCTCTGTGAGCCTTTGGCATCCTTGATCATCTGCATACCCGCCTCAAGTAAGGGCAAGAATACCCCGACCAGCAGCGCTACACGTAATACCGGCTCCCACATCGCCAGATCCATCGGGTAGCCGAGGACGCCCGCGAGCACGCAAAGTATACCGGTTAGAATGGCGCCGCCTGGAATCGGCCGTTTAGCAATAGCCGCTGGGATCATATAGGTGCCCCATGATGAGGCGAGATTGCCGCCGCCAAGACCGGCGCCAACAATCTGTCGAACCGACGCCACCGCCATCGTGTCATCTACGTCCATGAGTACGTTTTTTGCGTCTTTGGGGTAGCTTAGCTCCTGGAATACCCGATGGCCTAAAAAGTCAGGCGACCACATTGCGACGGCTAAAATGGCAAAGGGGATCACGGCAATATAGTGGCCAAGATTGGGCCAGCCCAGCTGCCAGCCGGTATCCTCTCCCCACCAGTAAAGCGGGTTGATATTGGGCAGGCCGGGTTCTGTAACAAATTCAAAGGGTGCGCCCATGGCAAAAGCAACGATACCTGCGATTAATGAGGCCAACGGTATCGCTAGCCAACGCATCTTAATCCGCGCCAAATAGGCGTAGATAAAAATAGCCGCCAAAATCACCATAAACGAGACTGAGCTCTTTCCCACGCTCTCGGCCCAGCTCTCTAATTTGCCTATCTGACTAATAACCCCGACCGCGCCCAAGTAGATGAGTAGGCCACCGCGAACACCATCGCCGGTTAATTTCACCAGCTTAGAGCCGCCTTTGCTAAAGCTGAGCAACAGGCCAAAGACACCGACCATGATGCCCAAGGCTAGGGGGTGGCCTCCCGCCGCCGCAATCAGCGGGATGAGCGGGATCATAGGGCCGTGGGTACCCGCCAAATTGGCATTTGGATTAAGTATGGCCGAGAATAAAACCACGAATAATAACCCTGCGATCAGCAGCTCAAAGCGCACGTTTTCGGCCACAAAATCTGCAGACAAACCGAACTGAGTCGCAAAGGCGGCAACCATGGCAGTAACCATCACTACCTTGCCGATGGTAGCGGCGAGTGCCGGAACCCAATCTTCAATTTCAATTCTATAATCACGATAGGGTAGGTTTATGCCCCAACGTTTGAACTTCATAATAGAAAGTTCGTGTTCAAGGTATTGATCACGGCTTTCGAACTCTTTTGCCGGTTTATGACGCCGGTTATAGTTTGATGACTTTAAATCAGGCATGAATTTCTCATTTTATAATGTGTTGTCTATGTCCGGGTAAAATATCGATATAGGGCGTCGCTATTCGATGATTGTGATGACGGCGTGATCCGCTAATTTTTCGAGTTTGTTGATGACTTCCTGTGGTTGGGTTTCGGCAGGCAGGTTCAAGGTAATATCGGTTGATAATAAACTACCACCTATGTCAATGACGGCAATGCGATTGCATTTCATATGAGTGATGATGATACCGAGTGATAGTAAACGGTCCGTTATTTCGTTGATTAATCCGAATCTGTCGCTGGCTTCGATATTAAGCTTTAACGTTGTTTCGTGGGAGCTCAGTGTTTCTTTGGCGGGGTTAAATTGAGCGGTCAACTCGTCTTGTGAGCAAAAGAAGTCTTTTAATTGTTGCTCGTGCCGTTCTGGTACCGATAGTTTAATTAACGCGGCAAACCGGCCCTCCAGGGTGCTGAATTTGCTGGATAGCCACTGGCCTTTGAGATCATGCGTCTTTTGTATCAATTGCTTGATCAGCCCTGTTCGGTCCGCCCCAATCAGCGACACGATAAATTCGGTATTCATAACGTTAGCCTTTAACAAACCTGACTTATATCAGTATGATAAGTATTATTTCTATGCTTTTTATGCAGAGATGAGAATAAAAAATATATCTCCATAAATCCACACATATCTAGCGGTTAATGCAGTTATGGTTGATGCGGGGGCACTCAGGCTCGTTGGGCGGACAAGGCTGTCTGCGTCAGGCGGTATTCAAACCAGGGTCACAGGGTCACCAGGGTCACAGGGTCAGGTCTTGCGTTTTGCCCCAGCCTCTTGCTGTTGCCTAACAATCCGGCTTACTCGGGAATAATGTAGTCCAAATTGGTCACCGATCTCCTTTAAACTATAACCACCACTTCGGTAAGCGTGATAAATAGCGGCATCCCGCTCAGGGTACTTTTCCTGATAATGACTAAGCGGTTTCGGCAGCTGCCGTTTCTGGATCGCAGGTATCTCGCTGAGCCGTGTGTCCGCAGCTATCTGACTCTGCATCTGTTCAACGAATGCCTCAGATCCGAGGTAAATTTGCCCTCTAAGTTGCTCCCAAGGACTCGACCCAACCTGCCCCGCAGAAACAAAGGCCTGGTAGTGCCTTATGGCCTCAGGTCGGGAGCGGGAAAACGCAGACAATAGCCAATCCGTCCCCAGCCAAGCGGGAGACTCTTCGAGCCCTGCCGTTGCCCGATAGCTGGACCAAGGCCAGTCTTCGGAACAACCCACCATACGAGCACGAACCGGATTCAGGACGATATACCGCGCCAGCTCCAGCAGATAAGACTCTTTCTCAACCAGGATGCCCTTGAAGCGCCCCTGAAACACATGCCCAACACGCCGCTGCTTGCGATTAAAGCGCTGAGTATAAACGCCGTTCAGCTGCCTCATCCCCTTCGATAGATTGCCGTCAGGGGTTTCTACCAGCAGATGATAGTGATTGGGCATCAGACAGTAGGCGTGCAGCAACCAGTTGAAGCGTTCGCACACATCACCTAATACATCGAGGAAAAGCAGCTTGTCAGATTCGTCCAGATAAATAGCTTCCCGCTGGTTACCCCGAGAAGTCACATGATACAACGCACCGGCGAATTCAATTCTTAAAGGTCTGGTCATAAAGAAAGACTAGACCAAGCAAGGCAAAACGCAAGACCTGACCCCGTCGCCTAAACGTTGACCGGGGTCAACGCATATCAACGATTAAAGGCATCTAATAGAGCAATATTTCATCGTGTTCTGCTTATCAGGGACAAGAAGGTTAACCGCAGATCAGGAGTAACGGGGCCGTGAGTCGCTGGTACTCAAATCAGCTTATGGAGATAGAGCAATGGCTAATGCGCTTATCATTCTTCTGGCATATGGCATTTATTTAATGCTGGTTGGTACTATTGTGGTGCTGTCCTGGTATAGCGAAAAAATGGACCCGGATAATCAACTCCCTCCCTCTATCTGGGATGAGATATTCCCCAACCGAAAACGCGCTCAGCGCCGTCAAGGCATTAGTAAGCGGCAGGTGAAGCCTTCGCCCTATTTGCTGCCATTGATCCCCCTCAAGCCCTGAAGGCCAATGGGTTCTGGTGTTGCTGCCGTGGGCCAGCAGGGTCACGAAGCATCAGGGTCTTGCGTTTTGTCCCAACCCCCTACGACGGTGCCTCGCTTGAGACAATCAGGCGCTACATCGAATCCCACTACGTCCTCCTTGACCCGTCAAGGTAACGCCGGTAATGGCGGGATTGCGCTAGGTATAGACGCCGTTAAGCTGCCGCCTCCCTTTCGATAAATTACCGTCAGGAGCTCCCACCAATAGGTGAGTGTGATTGGTCATCAGACAGTAGGCATGCAGCAACAAGTTGAAGCGTTCGCACACATCACCTAATACGTCGAGAAAAGTAGCTTGTCAGATTCGTCTAGCTAACCCGGACATTTCACAAAGGCGCTAAAAACTGACCTGTAACACCGATGTTTACAGAACCTATAACTTGTTTTAGAAAATTACACGTTGTAACTGGT
>SDWN01000604.1 GCA_004195305.1 Neptunomonas sp.
GCGCGCTTGCCGCCGAGCTGGCTGCCAGCCTCAAGGATCAAGCTGAAAACCTGATGATCGTCGATCTGATGCGTAACGATCTGGGCAAGCACTGCCGGGTAGGGAGCGTGCGGGTGCCGCGTCTGTTCGAGGTGCAAAGTTTCGCCACGGTGCATCATCTCGTCAGTACCATCACCGCCACCTTGTCGCCTGACAAGCAATCGACAGACCTGCTGCGTGGGGCGTTTCCTGGAGGGTCCATCACCGGGGCGCCTAAAATACGCGCGATGGCCATCATTGATGAGCTGGAGTCCCATCGACGGGGCGTCTACTGCGGCAGTATCGGCTACATCGGCTATGACGGTAATATGGATACCAATATCGCCATTCGTACCCTGGTGCAGGCGCAGGGGCAGGCTACCTTCTGGGCGGGTGGCGGCATCGTTCACGACTCCCAGTTAGACGCGGAGTACCAGGAGACGTTGGATAAAGCCGCTGCCATGCTCCGTTTGATGCACGACGTGCGGATGGACCCTTTGGCTGGGGGATCACTGAGCGCTGCCCAGCCGAATGCGCAGGAGCAACAAACGGCTTGATCCTCAGCCCCGGATTAAACTCGATTCGAATCCCGGCCTCCGAGCGCTTAACAGGGGGGCGATCAACTGGCCTGCAGAAAAGCCAGGCGCTGCTGTCGTTTGCACCATAAGTCTGCATAGGCCTGTTGCTTGAAGTAAATGCACAAGAGCGTCAGGTTAAGTAATGCGACTTAGCGGTCACTATGACCTTGGAGCGGGAGGCCAAAACGCAAGACCTGGCCCCGCAAAGTTTTGACACTGCAGAGTGGAAAGCAGCCACCGGAAAAACCATCCAGTCTGAATACAGTAATTCGTTTGATTGCTGGACGTGGCGTTTTTTTGGAGTCAAGGGGGGTGGTGAGCCTGGAGCAAAAACGCTATGGATCGGCTTGCAACGACTGACGGACTGTATAGCTGGCGCACGGTTATCTCAACAGCTTGGTATTTGTGTGTAATGAAATGTTCTAAGCGAGCGTTGGTGTAGGTTAATGTCCGTATCTACGCTCTTGAGGATCCACTCATTGATAGCGATAAGACCCAGGTTGTAGCCCGCCACTTGCAGAAAAGAAGCTGTTGGTGAGCAGTCGCCGCACGACGAATCTCTCCTGCACAAGATAAAGTATTGATCTAGATCCATTAACGGGAGAGTTCCAGATTGACCTATAGGTGACACTACGGGAGACTACGTTGCAATCAACGGAAGGATAAGCAGGAGGCAGGAGATGCCAGTCCCCCCCCCAAAAAAAACGTTCACCGCCACAGCTCCTCAGCAAAAGCCACCTTTGTCTTAAGGATGCCCTGCTGAGAGGGGCCATTTCGTACTTTAAAAGGAGTTATCCATGAAAATATTAAAAACGGCGCTGGTAGCGGCTATCACATCGTTAATGGCAACAGGTTCCGTTCTGGCCGCTACCGACCTGAAAATAAACACTTGGGACGGCTACATCACCCCGGAGTTATCCGATAAATTTACGGCTCTGATGAAAGAGAAGCATGGCATTGATGTGGCGGTTAAAATCCACAACGTTGCCAGTCAGGATGAAGCGCGTCCGGCACTGCTTTCCGGTAAAGCCGACATTGTGACCTCTCCACAGAATATCCCCAAGGACGGACGCCATCGCCTGATTAAAGATCGCTTGCTACTCGAAATAGACCCCGCAAAAATTGAAAATTTCGCTAAGATAATGCCCGCCCTGCAAAAGCCTGACTACATGGTCAAGAAAGGCAAGCTCTATGGCATACCCTTGATTCGTGGACCTTTCGCGATAATGTACAACACCTCCCTAATGGACAAACCCGATTCATGGAATGTGTTGTGGGATCCTAAATACAAAGGGAAGATATCCATCCCCGGCGACGTGTATGACGCACTTATTTACAGTGTCGCCTTATCCGAAGGCGTCTCTCGTGAGGATATTTTCGACATTTCAAAAATTGATACACCGAAGATACGCGCCAAGCTGAAAACGCTGGCAGAAAATGCCGATAATTACTGGAGTGGTGTCGCAACCGCAGGCGATGCGATGGGACTAGCGATGGCACCCTCCTGGGGTTTCGCCGTACCGGAACTGCGTAATCGTGGTGAAAACTGGAAAATGGCGTATGTCAAAGAGGGCGTGACCGGTTATGTGGACAACCTGTTTGTCGGTGGTCATGTCGCCGAGGATCCAGAAAAGCTGACGGCTGCCTATGAGTGGCTGAACTTCTCGCTGTCTGACGAATATCAGACCCATATCGTTCGCTATCTGGCCGCCACGCCGGTTACCACGTCGGTCAAGGATGTACTGACCCCTGAAGAGATCTCAGATCTCTATCTGGATGATCCGGATCACTTCAAAAAGAATATTATTCTGTGGCAACCGGTTAATAAGCGGGTCAGCGACGGCATGAAAGCCATGTGGCGGTCGGCGTCTGCCAGCGTTGTCGAGAAAAAACTTGCGGCAGCCGAGGTTCGTCGTAACGCCATGAAATAACAGCTGTAATAGCCGAGAAAGAGTTTCTTCTGTCTTGGCCTTTTGCTCTCATGCCATGACGAGCAAAATAACTCCAGGTGGGTGGATTGTCGAACGTCTGCTCACCTTTATGCAAAACAGGGAATATTCATAGCTGTTGTGGAGAGCCGTAATATCATGGAACTTAAATCCATCCAGACACGCATCGCTTTATGGGCAGGACTCTGTCTGCTGATCACTTCCACTGCATTGATAACCTACAGCCTTGTTTCGGCAAATAACGCTCAAGAATTTGTTAACGATCGCGTCAGCACCCTGCTCGATCAGGGGATCCGCGAGCGTTTAAAGGCCCGGGCAAGTGCAGAGGCGTCCGAGATTCAAAACCGGCTTGCCGTCGCGATGGAGGCTGGTCGGACATTAGCGCAGACATTTACCAGCGTAAAAATAAAAGATGAAGACGGCTATCCCATAGTCGATATCGGTCGCCCGGAGATGAATGCCATCTTAATGTCTGTGCTGGAGCAGAATGACGATTTTTTGGCTACCTACAGTGCCTGGGAACCTAAAGGCCTGGATATGCTGGATCGAAGTTATCGGAATGATACTGAACTGGGATACGACGAAACAGGCCGCTTTATTCCTTACTGGGTACGCAATGTTAGCGGCACCATTCCAGAGAACCCCAGCGCGTTAACGCATTACGACAACCCACAACAGGACGAATTTGGCCGTCGTTTAGGCGACTATTACCTGTGCCCGAAAGATACCAGAAAAGAGTGCATCATTGATCCGTACAACCACAGGAGCAGCGATAAGCAGCAGATGATCACCTCTCTTGTCACCCCCATAATTCATGAAGGGACGTTTTACGGCATTACGGGAATCGATCTAGATGCGTCTTTTTTACAGGAGTTGGCTGTAACGGCAAACAGCCAACTGTACAACGGTGCCGGTGAAATGATTATCGTCAGTGACAATGGTGTGATCGGCGGTTACAGCCGCCAGCCAGATCTCACCGGCAAACACGTCAAACGCCTTGTGGGTGAAACCTGGGATACGGATCGGGAAAATATCCGCCAGGGACGCCTTATTGATAGCATCGATGCAACGACCGATGGCGACGTCATCAAGATATTAGCCCCCATCCGGTTCCGAATAGCCGATGCCCGCTGGGCCGTCATTATCCGCATCCCCCTATCTGTTGTGATGGCAGAGGTGACTGAACTGGATAGGTCGTTGACCAGGATGAATCGCGAAAACGCGACCTGGCAGGCCGGCGTGGGGGTCGGTGTGACCCTTGCAGCCTTGCTGCTGATCTGGTTTATGTCTCGCTCCATTGCCCGGCCTATTCGTAGTGCCGTCCGCATGGCTGACAGCATCCGGCTGGGGGATCTGTCAAGACGGCAGCGGGTGTGTTCCGAAGATGAAGTCGGTCAGCTGGGCAATGCCCTGAATGCGATGGCCGATGGCATGGAGAAAAAAGCCAACCTGGCCAATGCCATTGCCGAGGGTGACCTGACGGTTAGTACGAAACCGGAGTCCAGCGAGGACAAACTGGGTATCGCGCTTGAGACGATGCGCCGCAACCTGAGCGACATGGTTGCCAGTATCCAAGCGGCGACGGCACAGGTTGCCGAGGGTTCAAGAGGCTTGTCAGAATCCAGCCAGTCGTTATCGGATGGTGCGGCAGATCAGGCCAGCTCTCTGGAGCAGATATCTGCCTCCATGACAGAGAT
>SDWN01000605.1 GCA_004195305.1 Neptunomonas sp.
AGATGTGTATAAGAGACAGGGATGCGATTCAGGCGCCGATTCTTCCACTTCAGGTCTGGTGCTACGAACGACTAGCCCGTTTTCTGGCTGCTCACACCTGCCTTATCATCTATTCACTATCAGTCTTTCACTATCAGTCTTTCGCTAGCCTCGTTGACGACCCTCGTTGGCGGCTCTTCTTGGCAATATGGAACCGGATTAATAGCAGCTGCGGGTGTCTATCTGGGCGTACTTGATCCGTATCAAGTACCCAACGCAACTGCTCGGGTAAAGTCCTCTCCATCGAACCACCCCTCCATTTCAGCCAAGGATTTTGTTATGTTTTGTGTCCAGTGCGAGCACACCATTACCACCCCGACCGAGTCTGGCTGTTCCTACGCCCAAGGCATGTGCGGCAAGACCGCCGAAGTGTCCGACTTGCAGGATCTGCTGGTCTACGCGCTGCAAGGTACCTCGTTCTACGCTGAAAAAGCGCGCGAGTTCGGGATAGTCGATACGGCAATAGACGCCTTCGTGCCCCAGGCCTTCTTCGCGACATTGACCAACGTTAACTTCGAAGGTGACCGGATCACCGGTTATGCCCGCCAAGCCCAGCAATACCGCGACCAACTGCGTGAACAATACCTGGCCGCCTGTCTGCTGGCCGGCAAAAAGCCCGCCGAGCCTTCTCCCGCCGCCGCGTTCGATCTGGCTGCTGATGCTGCCGGTCTGCTGGCCCAGGCACCTATCGCCGCTGTTAACCGTGGTAAGGATAAGGTCGATGCCGACATCATGGGCTTGCGTCTGTTGTGTCTGTACGGTCTTAAAGGCGCCGCTGCCTATATGGAGCACGCTCGGGTACTGGGTCAGCAGGAGGCTGAAGTCGGCGCCGAATTCCACCGTATCATGGCCTGGTTGGGCACCGACCCTGCCGATTTGGGTGAGCTGTTGAGCTGCGCCATGGCGATCGGCCAGGCCAACTACAAGGTGATGGAGATGCTGGACAAGGGCGAGACCGACAAGTTCGGCCACCCGGCACCGACCCAGGTTAACGTCAAGAGTGTTGCTGGCAAGGCGATCCTGGTGTCGGGTCATGACCTGTGCGATCTACAGCTGATTCTGGAGCAGACCGAGGGCACCGGCATCAACGTCTACACCAACGGTGAGATGCTGCCTGCCCATGGCTACCCGGAGCTGAACAAGTACAAACACCTGGTCGGCAACTACGGCAGTGCCTGGCAGAACCAGCAGAAAGAGTTTGCGGCTTTCCCTGGCGCGATAGTGATGACCTCCAACTGTCTGATCGACCCCAATGTCGGCAACTACGGCGATCGGATCTTTACCCGCAGCATCGTCGGCTGGCCGGGCGTTAACCATATCGAAGGCGACGACTTCAGCCAGGTGATCGAGTGCGCCCAGGCGCAGGCGGGCTTCCCGTACGAGGAGATTCCGCATCAGATCACCGTTGGTTTCGGCCGTAATGCGCTGATGAATGCCGCTCCGGCGGTGATTGATCAGATCAAGCAGGGCAACATCAAGCACTTCTTCCTGGTCGGCGGTTGTGACGGTGACAAGGCCGAGCGCAGCTACTACGAAGACTTCACTATGGCCGCACCTCAGGATAGCGTGATCCTGACCCTGGCTTGCGGCAAGTTCCGCTTCAACAAGAAATCGTTCGGTGATATCAACGGTATTCCTCGGTTACTGGATATCGGTCAGTGCAACGACAGCTACTCCGCGATCCAACTGGCGCTAGCGTTGGCGAATGAGTTTGACTGCGACGTCAACGAATTACCGCTGAGCATGGTGCTGAGCTGGTTCGAGCAGAAGGCGATCGTGGTGCTGCTGACCTTGCTGTCACTGGGGGTCAAGAATATCCACGTCGGCCCCACGGTACCCGGATTCCTGACTGAGAATCTGCTCAAGGTGCTGAACCAGGAGTTTGGCCTGACGCCGATCGGCAGCGTCGAAGAGGATATGGCCAATATGTTGAAGAAATCTGCCTGATCCGGCAGGCTCTACGCCTCTGACTAACCAAGCGGTTCCCCAATAGGGGATCGCTTTTTATCTATTGCGAGAAACGCTTATGGACCAGATGCAATCTGCTGCGGAGGTCTCTTTTGCCCCGCTGATCTGCACCGACCGGATCGAAGAGACCGTCGATGCGGCCACCTTCCACTTCCGCACCGCCGATGCCATCCCGCTGGAGTACAAGCCGGGACAGTTCATCACCTTTCAGGTCGATGTAGCGGACGAGCAGCTACACCGTGCCTATTCGCTCTCCTCGACGCCGTCACGGCCGGAGAGCATCGCCATCACCGTCAAGCGCGTGCCGGGCGGCAAGGTCTCCAACCACCTGCTGGACCACCTGCGCCCCGGCCATATGCTGCCGGGCATGGCTCCAGCCGGTGAGTTCAACCTGATCGATTGTCGCGCCACCTCCAAGGTGCTGTTGTTCAGCGCCGGTAGTGGCATCACCCCCTGCATCTCCATAGCCCGCTGGTTGCTGGATACTGACCCGCAGGCCGAGATTCACTTCATCTACAGTGCTCGTACTGCTGCCGATGTGATCATGGCCGAGAACTTCCCGAACCTCGAATCGATGACGCTGACGGCCGAAGGTGCTTACATCCAGAAGAACTATCGTCTCAGCGATAATGAAATCGAGGCGGTTCGTGAGTACGCTGTTCGCCAGGCCCTTGAAACACTGCGTAATCGTGTTGATCAGTTTGGTGTGAGTGAACCGACTCTGCAGCGTCAGGAAGGTAATCGTATCCTGATTCAGTTGCCTGGAGTCAAGGATCCTCAGCGCGCTATCGACTTGCTCGGTAAAACGGCGCTTCTCGAATTCAAGATGGTTATGGAAGATGCCAACCCGCAGGACGCTATTGCAGGTAACCTGCCTGCCGGAGGCCAACTCCTTTATGAGCGTCGGGTTGATCCCCGCTCCGGAGCTGTTTCAGAAACCCCTCTCGTAGTCGAGGACAAAACGGTTCTGACAGGTGATCTTCTCTCCAATGCTCAAGTTCGTATCGACACCCGTTTCAACGATCCTTATGTTGCTATCGACTTTAACTCGGTTGGCGCGAAACGCTTTGATCAGATTACCGGCGCTAATGTCGGCAAACGCATGGCGATCGTTCTTGATGACACGGTTTATTCCGCGCCTGTGATTCGCGAGCGGATTTCCGGTGGCAGTGCTCAGGTCAGCGGCAGTTTTACCGAGCAGGAAGCCACGGACCTGGCGATCGTTCTACGCGCTGGCTCCCTGCCTGCGCCAGTTAACATCCTTGAGAATCGTACCGTCGGACCGTCTCTGGGTCAGGATTCAATCGACCAGGGCATGCGCTCGGTTATGATCGGCTTTGTGCTGGTTGTCCTTGCCATGTTGATCTACTACAAATTTTCCGGTCTTGTTGCCGATACTGTCCTGATGTTGAACCTTGTGTTCATCATGGCTATGTTGTCGATCTTTGGTGCAACCCTGACGCTGCCCGGTATTGCCGGTATCGTTCTGACAGTCGGTATGGCGGTTGATGCCAACGTCCTTATTTTCGAGCGGATTCGGGAAGAGCTGCGTCTGGGTAGAACACCCCGTGCTGCTCTGGAAGCCGGTTTCGAAAAAGCGAAACTGACGATTATCGATGCCAATGTAACAACTCTGATTGCTGCACTGGTCCTGTTCCAGTTCGGCACCGGTCCGGTTAAAGGTTTTGCTGTTACTTTATCGGTCGGCATCATTTCGTCACTCTTTACCGCAGTTGTGGTTTCGCGACTGATTTTCGATCTTTACCTGTCGCGCAGTAAAGTGGATCGCCTGAGTATCTAGGAGCTCTCAATGCAGATTATTAAGCATGATATAAATATCGATTTTGTTGGTAAGCGGAAAATGGCCATGATCATCTCTGGCGTTGTTATCCTGCTCGGACTGGCATCCCTGGTCATTAATGGTGGCCCGAATTACGGCATCGATTTTGTCGGTGGAACCCTGGTTCAGGTCAAATTCGCTGAAGATACCAACGCTTCCAAAATTAAAGAAAGCTTGTCAACCCTGGACCTCGGCTCGGTCGTCGTTCAGCACTTCGGCGATGATGCCAATGAGTACCTGGTTCGTGTCCAGGAGAGCGCCAATAACAAGGAACTCTCCAAGTTGATCTCCGGAAGCCTGGAAGCAAGCTATGGTGCAGGTCAGGTTGATATCCGCCG
>SDWN01000840.1 GCA_004195305.1 Neptunomonas sp.
CCGAATCAGTTCGGGCAGTAACAGCAGACTGGGCAGCAATGGCCACAGCCGCAGCAACAACCCCTGCTGCCACAGCAGCAGCGCCAACAGGTAGGTCGCGGCCAGCATCAACAGGTACAGTTTGCGGCCTCGCTCGAACCCTAAGCGCACCACCAGGGTCAGCACCGCGTCGCGGCGATCGCTCTCCCAGTCGCGCAACTCGTTGCTCAGCAGCAGCAGCGCCACCAGCATACTGACCGGAAAAGAGAGCCAAAAGATGCTCCAGGACAGCGGCGCGCCCATCGCATGGTAAGCGCCCACTATCATCAGCACCCCCATCAACCAGAACACCAGCAGCACCCCCAGTCCGCGACGCTTATAATGGATCGGCTCGGTGGTGTACCCCAGCGCACCCAACAGTCCCAAAACAATCAACCCGACCAGGGTCCAGCCGACATCAACCACCAAGACCCCGCCGACCAGCATGCTCAGGCCGATACAGAGCAAGCCCCAACGGGTGTGGCGCCGAATCACCCTGCGCACTTGCCTGTAGGCCTCATCCTGCAGCAACGGCAGATCGCTCTGATCATTAATCAGGTTAACCCCGGCCTGCAGCAGCATCCCGGCGAGCACGATCACCCCTGCGCGGATACCGCCGCCCTGCTGCTGCAATAACGCCAGCGCGACGCCCAAGCCACAGGAGACCAGCGCCACCACCAACGAAAAAGGACGCAGTGACTTGGCAAAAGAGGGAACCTTAATCGCAGCGGCGTTGCTCTGACTAGCGCTGCTCTGACCCGAGCTGCACTGACCCGTACTAAATTGGCTATCCATTAACCGAGGCTACCGCGCGGGTGCGTTCGACAGGTCACGCATCAGCAGTGCGTACTCCATATCGGTCGCAAAGGGCGCAGGAATGCGTACCACATGACCGTTTCCGGGCGCCGCATCGATCTGCTCACCGCGGCGATTTTCCAGCTGCTCCAGTTTAAACCGGACATTACCCTGCGGGGTCATCAACTCGACGCTGTCGCCCAGCTCGAAACGGTTCTTCACGTCGATCTCCAGCATCTCGCCATCGCGTCGCATCACCTCACCCACAAACTGCTGGTGCACACCGATCGAATTACCGGTCTCGTAGTTCTGATATTCATCGTGCACATGGCGACGGTAGAAACCTTCGGTGTAACCCCGGTTAGCCAGGTTCTCCAGTGTATCCATCAAGCTTCTATCGAACGGTTTACCGGCAGCCGCATCGTCGATCGCCTGGCGGTAGGTCTGGGCCGTACGGGCCACATAGTAGTGCGACTTGGTACGCCCTTCGATCTTCAGCGAATGCACCCCCATCTCGGTCAGCCGCTGCACGTGCTGGATCGCTCGCAGGTCTTTGGAGTTCATGATGTAGGTGCCGTGCTCATCTTCAAACGCGGGCATGTACTCCCCTGGCCGACTCGCCTCCTGCAGCAGGACAATTTTGTCTGAGGGTTTGCCGACGCCCAACTGCGGCTCACCTTCAGCCGGTTGCGCGAGGTCCGCACTGGGATCAAAGGCCTGCACCGGCACGATGTCACCGGACTCATTCTCTTTGCCTTCATGAACGTCGTACTTCCAGCGGCAGGCGTTGGTACAGGCACCCTGATTAGGATCGCGGTGATTGATATAGCCCGACAACAGACAACGGCCGGAATAGGCCATACAGAGCGCGCCGTGAACAAAAACTTCCAGCTCCATCTCCGGGCAGCGCTGACGGATCTCTTCGACCTCATCCAGCGACAGTTCGCGCGACAGGATCACCCGCTCCACCCCGACGCTATGCCAGAACTTAACCGACGCCCAGTTCATCGCGTTGGCCTGCACCGACAGGTGAATCGGCACCTCCGGCCAGCGTTCGCGCACCATCATGATCAGGCCTGGATCGGACATGATCAGTGCATCAGGCCGCATCGCCACCACCGGCTCCATATCGGCCATATAGCTCTTGAGCTTGGAGTTATGCGGTGAAATATTGCTGGCGACGTAAAACTTTTTACCCTGTGCATGAGCGATATCAATACCGTCTGCCAGGTTTTCAAGCTTAAACTCGTTGTTGCGCACCCGCAGACTGTAGCGCGGCTGACCGGCATACACCGCATCGGCGCCGTAGGCAAAGGCGTAACGCATATTCTTCAGGGTGCCGGCCGGCGACAGTAATTCTGGAGTAAACATCAAACGTCTCAATTTATAATAACTAGGAATGTAACAACTAGGAATTTAACACTGCAAGATCGACGGCACAGATGCCGCCCATCAGGACAGGATCGCTTGGGGAACTCCTTGCGAAGCCAAGGCGATATCAAACAGCGGAGTGTAGATAGACCCTGTCGCACCCGGTTTACTCTGATACAGCACGACCGCATCGACCAGCGACGACTGATCCAGTCGCGGCCACTGCTCCGAGTGGTCGAAGGCGGCGCCTACAGGCAAACGCCCCAAGGTAACATGGGGCCGATAACCCGTGTGATCTAACGGCAGACCAACCTGCGCTGCGATCTCCACGACTCTGCGCTGCAACTGCACCAACTCAGCCCCGGTGTCAGACAGGGCAGCGAGCACGGCGAGCTCAGGATTAACCTGCAGATAGCCGACCCGATCCAGGTGCAGCCGAAACGAGCATTGCTGCTGCAGCCCTAACCGGGCCTGCTGCTCCAACCGGGCAACCTGATCCAGGTTGATCTCCCCCAAAAAGCCCAGGGTCAGATGGTAACTGTTCGAATCCGACCAGCGCACCTGTCCCTGGCTATCAAAACTGCACAGGGTATCGGCATAATTAGCCAGACGTCGCACCACGGAACTCTTGAGCGGCACCGCCAGAAAGGATCGGATTGTCATGCTGGTAAGCGTGCCTGCGCGCAGAAAAAAATGCGAAAGGTCATTATTTCACCTGTTTAGAAAACAATCAAGCATGCCGCTGGTCGCGCTGACCCTCATTGCGTTTTACTGGCCACTGGGGCGGCACTTCCCGTCCGGGCGCTACGCTGTAGCAATTTGATCTGCTCTGCCAGTCGCAGCAACTCGCTATTCACCTGCTTGCGAAAGCTGTTAATAGCCGCTATGGCCTGCTCATGCTCTTTGACCGACCGATTTAAGGCTTTAGGCACTGCAGGATTTTGCTTTAGCGCTTGCAGCTGCTGCTCTAATTGAAGCAGCTGCGTATCCTGTAGTGAATCCAGCTCCTGATTGGCTTGATCGCGTAACTGCAAGCGGCCGCCAAGATCGGCCAGGCCAGCATCCATACCCCCCTTCAGAGCGGCCAACTGACCTAGCAATGCATCCTGCCCCTTGCCGAACTGCTCTAACTCAACATCGGCCTTGCCCAGACCCGCCTGAGCTTGTTTCAACAAGGTCTTGAGCTGTGCGGATTGTGCCAGCAGTTCTGCCGACTGCTTGTTCAGAGCAGCCAGGGTTTGATCCATTTCGTCTATTTTGGGCTTATTGCGCTGGTAGGCGACAGCCCACAATTTGGCCAATTCGGAATCAACATGTTTAAGACGTTTATCGCCATCAAGCATGAATTTACTCATCCGTGCCTGGAGCGCTGCACCCGACTTATTAGCATTATCATCGGTAGCATTAATCAGCCCCTCGAGATAACTTAAGCGGCTATTGGACTCAGTCAGCTGCAGCTGCAGCTGCTTAATATGCGTCATCCCCCAGTAACCACCGGCCCCTATAACCAGCATCAGCAGCAGCAGCAACCAGGGCATAAAACCGCCGCTCCCGGCTCTCGTATCGGGCGCGGAAGAGCCCGCAACACGTGCCGTTGCAGCGGCCCTGGAAGTTTTGTTTAAGCTAGGAATTGTGGGTTGATCAAGCGCATCCCGAGCCGGACCCAGCTCAGGAATATTGTTGAACTCTTCATCGCGGGTCACGGGGTATACGGCTCCAGGAGAAAGCAATTGCGGGCTGGGGTTATGGACCTGAAAGTCTGACTACTTGATCGAGTTCAGAACCCGCTGCAAAGACTCTGCCGTTTCATGCCCCCGATCGGTCAGGTAACCGCCATCAGTTTGGCTGATCAGCCCTTTATCAAACAGCCGCTGGGCGGCTGCAGCCACATCCACTGGGGCTTCGTTATGGATTTTCAGGCCCGCCTGCAAGGAGGCCAGGTCAAAACGCGCCAACAACTCCAACTCCGCAATCGTATCCGCCGCGAATGCTCCGTTCATTTGATTACTCTCCAATAGATGTGAGGCTTCAGCATAAACA
>SDWN01000138.1 GCA_004195305.1 Neptunomonas sp.
CCCGCTGCAACCACCGATATCCCGCCGCCCAGCGTCAAAGCCCAGCCCAGCTACCTGCCTAAGGCGGATCTCAAACCTAAGAAACGGTTTTTATATGCCGTGCAATTGCTGGGAAAGGGCAATCCGGAATTTGCCCGCGTGGAGCTGCAAGAGTTTCTGCGCCAGCAGCCGAATCATGCGCGAGCGCTCAATCTAGTGAAGCAGATCGATACCCCCGCACTCAGCTATTTCCCGCAGGAGTATTTTGAAATCACGCTGAAATCGGGGGAGACGCTGTCCACCCTTTCTCGCCGTTATTTCGGTGATCTGTTCCAGTTTTATGCGCTGGCCAAATACAACCAGATCGAAAGTCCGGCCAAGATCAAACAGGGTCAGGTGATTCGCATCCCGCTGAACCCGCATTCCGCCAAAGCAAGGGAGGCGTACCTGCGCAATGCTGATGTTGCTCCCGAGGTAAAGCAGCAGACGGCTCCGGACACCCGCACCGCAGAACCCGATCAACCCCTGCCCCAGCAAAGCGCCACCGAATTGGAATCAGCGGCCGCCGAGCAAGAGCGGGAACTTGAACTGGAGCTGATGCTTGATCAACCTCCATCGGAACCCGTCAACGAGGCTACACAGGCGCTATCTGCCCCTCTCGCTGAAGCAGCCCCCGCCGATCCTGGCCCACTGATGCTGGCAGCTCTGGAGAGGCGCGATTATGGCGAGGCCGCTGGCTATCTGGAGATACTGCAGAGTCAACAGGGCCTGACAGCCACGCTCGAGATGGAGGCGATCGAAATATACCGGAGAGGCGCTCAGGCGGTCGAAACTCAATCGCCTCGGCTTGCGGCCCGCCGTTACTTCGACTCGGCTAAGCTGCAGATCAAACACGACCAGTCTGAAGCAGCGCTGCCGTCGCTCAAACGCAGCCTGGAGCTCGACGCCGATAACCCCACAACGGCAGAGGTATACAGTATCCTGCAACAAGATTTCGCCGATAAGTACCACCACCAAGCGGCGACTGCGTACCGACAACAGGAACTTGAACGCGCCATTAGCCTGTGGGATCGCGTGCTGGAGATCGACCCTGACCATAATGCAGCTAAAGCCTACCGTGCCCAGGCTCTGGAACTACAGCAAAAACTCAACAAGCTACAGGCGGAATAAGAGCCTTGTTTCGATTCAAGCAACTCAACCCATAGCACTTTCTGGCCACAAACAAGCCTGCTGATATTACCGAAGGAACCTGCGGACAAGACCACGTGCAGAAACGCTTGGGGATTTGCTCGTAGGTTCCCTAACCTTAACCGGATGCTTAACGGCTGAACCCTCGGCCATGGCACGCAATGATTTGCTAAAGTTAATACAGGCTAAAGCCAGGATGGGTAGTAGCCGCTCAAGAGCAACGTCTAAACAGAGTACGTAATAAAAGGGATGAAGGTATGGATGCTGACGCAGAACTAAGCAATGTCGGTGATAACATCGGTCGCTACGAGATTATCGAACTGCGTGGTTCCGGTGCTATGGCGGATGTTTACAAGGCTTTTGACAAAGAGATCAACCGCACCGTCGCCATCAAAGTACTCAAAAAAGACAACTGTTTAGACAAGGAGTACTACAGTCGTTTCCTCAAAGAAGCCAAGGCAGCCGGAGCATTATCGCATCCCAATATCGTCACCATTTTCGACGTCGGTGAACACAATGGCTTGCCCTACATCGTTATGGAGCTAATCGAGGGACAGACCCTGAGCGAAAAGCTGGAGCAGGCAGAGCGTTTCTCCACCAAGCAGATCATTCGCGGCATGATGCAACTGACCAAAGCGCTGGATTACGCCCATCAGCATGCCATTATTCATCGTGATGTTAAACCAGATAACATCCTCTTTATGCCCGACGGAGAGACCGTCAAGCTGGCCGATTTTGGCATTGCCCGCCGCGAAGACAGCATCGACAGCGAAGAAACCCAGACCGGCACCCTACTGGGGACACCCCGTTATATGTCGCCGGAACAGGCCATGGGCGAGACACTGGATGGCAGCACGGATATCTTCTCCCTGGGTGTCATCTTTTATGAACTGCTGACCGGCGAAAAGGCGTTCAAGTCCCGGTCCGTTGCTACGCTGATTATCCAGATCACCCAAGAACAGCCCGAACTGCTCGATCATCTTCCCAAACAGATCCCCGATGGAATTCAACACCTCGTCCACCGGCTGCTAGAAAAAAAACCCTCTCAACGGCCGACAGGAAAGGAGCTCACCGAGGCGCTGCAGTGGGAGCTAGATGCGCTGATCGACGATGAGGAAAAACTTCAGCACAACTTTATGCCCCTGCATATCAAGTGGACCCTGATGATGGGCGCTGTGATAGCCATCGTGCTCGGCATCAGCGGTGCCGTGGTACTACGCATTCAGTCACAAGCCTTAACGGAGCAGGCGGTGGATTCGGGCCTGTCACTGGCCAAATTTATCGCCTCGGAGAGTGCCATCTCGGTACTGGGTGAGGACTGGATTACGTTGGAGTCTCTGGTGAAAGACGCACGAGACCGAAAAACCTTCGAATACCTGATCATCCTCGACCACAATGGGGTCGTTCGTGGTGCCACCGACACCCAACAGATCGGCAAGCCGTATCTGGCGGCCGGGGATTCAGCACCGCTGCAACAGACAGATAACATAACCGTGTCCACGGTAACCTTAGAGCAAGAGCATCAGGTGTTTAACTTTGACACGCCAATTTACTACAACAAGACAGAAGTCGGCCGCATTCACCTCGGTTTGCTGCAGGACAACCTAAACCGGTTGAAGGCTCTAACCACCGGTTTGATGCTCGCCGTCGGGGTCATCACACTTCTGACCGCCTTTGTTACACTGTTTCTCTTTGGCCGGCTGATCGCCCTGCAATTGAAAATTTTGCGCCGTGCCCTGGTCGACTTTACCGAAGGAGGACTCGACCGGCGGATTTCAAATCGCAGGGACGACGAGATCGGCGAACTGTTCGTCCTCTTCAACACCATGGCCGACAAGTTTCAGCAAGCATTAACCCCGGAGGAGGATGAGATCGATTCTTCAAGCGCTGATCTGGCGGCCAGCAGCTGGGCCAAGGCGCTTGGAGAACCCGTCATTACCGGTGATGAATTAGACCAAGATGAAACTCGCTTGATGGCAGCGAGTCAAAACAGCCCATTGGATGATGACCTCCCTGCCCCCCTTATCCGCTCTGCCGAGCAAGAATACATCCACCCTCAGCCTGACCCGACCACAGACGACGATACCGATGCGCTGACAACTAAAGTGAGATAAAAAAGCCATGGCCCGCAACGCACTGCTGCTCATCGCCATGATGCTTATGACCTTGGGTTGCACCGTCTATCGCTCTCCCCCAGCCTCACCAGAGGCAGACGAGCTACTGGTGATGGACAATGATTTCATCATCATTCGCAGTCGCCCCGGAGACCGTTATGAAGCGATCGCGAAACGCTTTTTCGGCAGTGCCGATGCGCATGACCGCCTCCGGGCGCTCAATCCAAACCTTGATCCCGCAGGGGGCACCCTGGTTGCGATTCCAGCACGAGCCCATAACCTGGCAGCCGTGGATGATCGCGGCTATCGTACAATTCCAATTCTGTGTTACCACCAGTTCACACCCAACGCCAAGGCCCGACATCAGCTGGACCTCACCGCATCTGGCTTCCGCGCCCAGCTACAGTACCTGCATGATCAGGGCTATCAGGTACTTAGGCTGGCAGAGCTGGAGAAATTCCTAAGCGGCCAGCGACAGATACCTAAAAAAGCTGTGATCCTGACCATCGATGACGGCTACCGCTCGTTTTACGAGGTTGCCTTTCCGATCCTCAAGGAGTTCGGCTATCCCGCTACCCTGTTTGTCTATACCGATTTTATCGGTGGCAACGCGGCGCTGACCTGGAACCAGATGCTTGCCATGCAAGCCACCGGCCTGGTGGATATCCAGTCCCATGGCAAGAGTCACCGTTCGCTTGCCGATCCCAAGGACGACCCAGTGGCCTATCGCCGCTGGGTGAAGGAAGAGCTGACCAAGCCCGCAGTAATTCTGAAAAAGAAATTGGGCCATCAAGCAGACCTGTTCTCTTACCCCTACGGGGCAACCAGCGATACCGCGATCAACCTGTTAAAACAACAAGGGGTCCGGCTTGCGGCCACGGTTGAGCAACTGTCTCTTATACACATCT
>SDWN01000139.1 GCA_004195305.1 Neptunomonas sp.
TGATTTCCCACATGATCCACTGCGCCATGCCGTTAAGCCGCAGCGCCAGACTGATGGCGATGGCGATCGCACCGACGCTGATCGCACTCAACGACCAGAGCCAGATCGACATCGCCGCGATCACAAATGCCAGCAGGTAATTGCTTACCTGCACCCCGACATTGATGGCCGTGACCAGTCGCATCTGCTGGTAGACAGTCTCCAGAAACGCGTCCATCCCTTCCTGGGCGTAATCCGCCTCCTGCCGGGTGTGGGCGAACAATTTAACTGTGGTGATATTGGTGTAACTGTCGACGACCCGGCCGGTCATGGTGGAGCGCGTATGGGCCTGCTGGGTCGCCACCCGCCGTAGCTTCGGCACAAAATGCAGCTGCAAACCGATATACACCGCCAACCAGACCAGCATCGGCAAGGCCAGGCGGTAATCGGCCTGCGCCAGCAATACCAGCATGCTGGTAAAATAGATCAACACATACATCAGCACATCGAGCAGTTTCATCACCGTCTCGCGCACCGACAGCGCTGTCTGCATCACCTTGGTGGCCAGGCGTCCGGCAAAATCGTTCTGGTAGAACGATACGCTCTGCCCTAGTAAATAACGGTGTGCTTGCCAGCGGATCGACATCGGGTAGTTGCCCAGCAGGGTCTGGTGCACCAGTAACGAATGCAGATAGACCAGCAATGGCAACGCCAACAGCAGCAACCCGCTTATCCATACAAAGGTACCGGCTTCGCGCTCGAACAGGGTGCTGGGATCCTGTGTCGACAGCCAGTCCACCAGCGTGCCCATAAATCCAAACAGGGTGACTTCCAAAATTGCCAGGGACGCGGTTAACACCGACATCAGCAGCAACGGCACTTCCATCCCGCGAGTGTAGTGGCGACAAAACGCATACACCCCCTTGGGGGGCTGGTCGGGTTCCTGTTTCGGGAAGGCGGGAATCAGACGTTCAAAAAAAGCGAACATTGCAGATCTCGATAAGGGTAAATGGGGGCGATAAGGCAGACAGGGTAGATAGCCGACGCGGCCCCTGAGACGGCCCGGCAGGGCTCGCTGAGTCCGACCTTAAGCCTACCGTTAAAAGGCTAGCATCGATCGTTGCGGTGCATCTTCCGATTAAGCAACATCGCCGGTAGCACGCACACCAACCCACTCAGCAGCCCCACCAGATGCGCGGTATTGGCGATCGAGCCAAATCCCAGCCGTTCGATCAGGCCGCTGACCCCCAGTACCAGCCAGATCATCATAAAGGTCATCAACGCCGGGGGCATACCAAAGCGCTGCCCGGGGTTGAGTCGATCCCACAGCCAGGTGTAACCCATCAGCCCAAAGATCACCCCGGAGAGGCCGCCAAACAGTGGCCCGGTCATCATAAACTGAGCAAAATTAGAGCCGACGCCAATCACCAGCGCCAGCCACAACAAACGCCGCCGGCCCTGAACCAGCTCGACCCGGCGCCCCAGCTCCCAGGTCCAGAGCAGATTAAACACCAGATGCATCAGGCTGAAATGAATAAAAATGGGGGTTAGCAAACGCCAATACTGCCCCCCATGGAGCAAGGATTCCAGGCTTTGATAGCGCAGATATTCACCTTTGAAAATAAAATCCACGAAGGTAAACAGGTGCAGCCACTGCTGATTATCACCAAACCCCGACAGCAGCGTGAGCAACAGACTAAGGCCGATCAGACTCAGGGTCACCGGCGACAAAAACCAGGCCAACGACAACCGCGCCCTGCTGGAGATCTGCGGTTGCGGACGCTCGGCAGACGGTGCCAGCCCGTCGCCACCCTGCCAGCGCTTAAAATGCTCGATGACAAACTCCGCGTCTTCCGCATCGGCCAGCCATAACTGCTGAGCATCCTCAAAGTGGGTGATCCGATGGCGAATCCGATGTTTCCACAAAAATGCCGCAAACTGGCTCAGGTTTTCTGACGCCGGCAGTTCCAATAATTTAATCATCCCGATCAGCCTCCCTGTTCGCAGATATCGGCGGGGTCAACCTCGACCCAGACAAACTTGGCCGGATCTAACCGGGTTTCATGATCCATACGGTAGGCTACCAGTTTTCCGGACTTAACCGCGCTGTAGTCCAGACAGGCTATATTGTCCGTGATCGGCTGCGGCTGCCCTTGACGCCAATAATGGCCGATAAACAGCGGCAACTGCTCAGGGCCGTAGTGCAGCAAACGTTTGCGCTCTGCGCCAGTCAACGCTTGCCGGGCCAGGTTCGCAGGCAAAGGATCGGGCTGAAACACCACATCGGCGTGACGTTGCGGGTCCGCCACCCAAAACTTGGTGCGATAGAGGTGACGACTAAACCCCTCCGCCGTTTGCATCTGCGCACCATTGGGCAGCTTGAGCTGGGTGCCGCGCAACAACCGGTCGGCGACCTGCCATTCAAAACAGCCCAGCTCAACCGAGCGGTGTAAAAAGTCAGAATCACTAAAATCATTGATACCCCGCGCCTTGAGCTGCGCGATCGCGACTTGATCCCAACAAGCATGTACCGCGCGGAAATGCGGAAACTCAAGGTACAGCGGTAACTGCCGAAACCAGCACAGATAATCCTGCCACTCCTGCGGATAGGGATCCATCTGCTGCAATGTCTCGCGGATCTGCAGCTCATGGCGCGGATGGTGTTCGCGCAGATAGCTGCGCCCGGAACCTGCACGAGCCGGTTCACAATAGGTGATGCAGTTGTATTCATGATTGCCGATCAGTAGCTGCGCACTGCCCTGCTCTACCATGCTCCGAACCAGCTGCAGTGATTCCCGGACGGCCGTGCCCCGATCCACAATATCGCCGATAAACACCACCTGCCGCGAGGGGTGGCGATAGCAGCCGTTACGCAGTCGGTAGCCCAGTAGCTGCAGCAGCTGTTGCAGAGAACGCGCACAACCGTGCACATCGCCAATCAGATCGTAACCATCAAACTCCACAGACACTCCCTGGATATTGGCGTGGAACCCGCTCACTCAGTCTACGTCTCATCTGACTACTCCCCTAGCTTAGAACCCCAGCCCAATTTAGACCGACAGGATTCGTAATAGTCATAACTCAGCGGGTGGATCAACTGCAGCCGATGCGGTTTCTTGCGAATGTTGATGACATCTCCCGGCTGACAGAGGATCTGATGCTGGCCGTCACAACTGATCAGGGGGTGAGTATCATTGCGTTCAGCCAGAACAATTTTTATCTCGACATTACCATCGACCACGATCGGACGACTGGTCAGGGTGTGCGGAAAGATCGGCACCAACACCAGCGCATCCAGGCGCGGATGCATGATCGGGCCGCCACCGGAGAGCGCGTAGGCGGTAGAACCCGTTGGGGTCGATATAATCAACCCATCAGAGCGCTGTGAATAGACAAACCGCCCCTCGATATAGAGCTCAAACCGGATCATCTTCGCCGCTTGTCCCGGATGCAGAATAATATCGTTTAGCGCCGCACCCGATCCGACCGGCTCCCCGTCGCGCTTGACCACCGTTTCAATCAAGAACCTCGGTTCGGCATGATAATCACCGCGCAGCACCTCACCGACCTTCTGTTCGATCTCATCGGGGGCGATATCGGTCAGAAAGCCGAGGTTGCCACGATTGATCCCCAACACCAGCACATCGGACTGGGCTAGTTCACGTGCGGCACCCAACAGACTGCCATCCCCGCCGACCACGATCACCAGATCACAGCTCTGGCCCATCATCTTGACCGTGCTCTGCTGCAAGCCATGGTTGGGCATCACATCGGAGATGCGCCTATCGATAATGACATTCAGCCCTTCCGCCTGCAAAAACGGGATCAGATGTTCGAGCGACTGCACCACCGGCGCACTTCCCTGGCGCCCCACCAAACCTATATTTCTGAAACAATCCATCAAGTTAGCCTGTAATGTCGGTCGCTCTTCGTGACCGAACCCGTCGCCATTATAGTGCTGATAGGCGGACAAATTAACTGTAACCGGCAGGGGTACAGAAAAACCGCCAGAGCAGACCTTCAGTAGAGACAAAATATAGCTTAAAAACAGAGAGATAAATATAAACGCAGGAGACAAACAAAAGACTAACAAGGGACTTTAAGAAAAAACAGAAGGCTTACAGAATACAAACAGAGGAGGACAATACAAGAAAATGGCGGAACGGACGGGACTCGAACCCGCGACCCCCGGCGTGACAGGCCGGTATTCTAACCAACTGAACTACCGCTCCGCAGCGGACGCAACTATCATGAAACTAGTGTACAAAAACTGTTTTCACAACTCTCCCAAACAAATCGGGAGGAAAGTGGCGGAACGGACGGGACTCGAACCCGCGACCCCCGGCGTGACAGGCCGGTATTCTAACCAACTGAACTACCGCTCCGCAGCGATATACTTTCTATTTCTTGCAGCACATTCCCAAGGGAGCGTACTTATTGCCTCCACTAGCACCGGTCATCGGTAGTAGTGGTGGGCGTGGACGGGTTCGAACCGCCGACATCCACCTTGTAAGGGTGGCGCTCTCCCAGCTGAGCTACACGCCCACTAGAATGCAACTATCTGCAACTAGGGTACAACTAACATTATCACAACGCTCTCAAGACAACCTGAGAGGAAAGTGGCGGAACGGACGGGACTCGAACCCGCGACCCCCGGCGTGACAGGCCGGTATTCTAACCAACTGAACTACCGCTCCGCAGCGATATACTT
>SDWN01000142.1 GCA_004195305.1 Neptunomonas sp.
GACAGTTCTTTCGAGAGTTCGGCATTGAAAGCGCGGCGGTTATGAACCTGGGTCAGTACGTCTATCATACTGACCCGTAGTAGGGTTTCATGACTGATGCAATTTTCAATGCATACCGCGATGATGGCGGCGAGATGGGTGATGTAGTCGGTAGCAATATTGGGGTTGTATCGGCTGGGGTCGTGACTGCCCAGATGCAGACTGCCGATGATGCAGTTCTGCCGTACCAGAGGCAATAGCGCGGAGCTTTTTATCCGGCTGGCCGGGCCAAATGCCTCGAGAGTGATACTTTCGTTGAGGCTACCTATGCGAGGCCTGGGCTGATTGCTGTATAGCTGGCGTAGATCCCGGTAGTTTTGAGTGAAGGTCAGACAGCCGGAGGGTTTGGCTGGGCTGTAGTTGAGGATCAGATCACGTGCAGTATGTTCGGGATCAAATAGCACCAGTCGCACTGCATCGAGCCGGAAGCACTCGGCTAGCCTGAGCAGTAGCATATCTAACAGATCAGCCAGGGTATTACAGGACAGTAGGCGAATCTCTAACTCTTGAAACGTATGCAGGACATCGCGATTGTGTTCGGCCTTGTTGACCAGTGCGTGCAGGGTGCGCTTGAGCCTACGGTTTTCAGTTTCGAATGGATTCATAGTCGAGGCTTCCTGCGTCATTTTATGACCATAACATTATGAAAACACGTTGCCTAGCAGCCTGTTGAAAAGCGGGTTTAAACTGTTGTACACACGCGTCTTTATAGTCGTTCTGCGAGTACTCGCTCAACCGTTTCAACGATGGCTTGGGTTTGCGGGTCTATCTCAATATTGACTCGGGCTCCGCATTGACGAGCACCGAGGTTGGTACGATTGAGTGTCTCTGGAATCAGGTTGACGCAAAACATATGATTACGAACCTCGCCGATAGTCAGGCTGATTCCATCAATCCCAATATAGCCTTTCACGAATAGATATTTGGCGAACTCTGGGGGCAGTTCAAACCAGACCTGACGATTGTTGGGGGTGTCGATGAGCTGGTTGATTGCCGCGGTGCAGAGAATATGCCCTGACATCGCATGGCCCCCGATTTCGTCACCAAAACGGGCGGCACGTTCCACATTGACACGATCACCGAGCTGTAGCTGCCCAAGGTTGGTTAGCGCCAGGGTGGCCTGCATAAGATCAAAGCTAACCCGGTTACCCTCGATTCGGGTGACGGTTAAACAGCAGCCATTGTGGGCCACTGAAGCGCCGGGCTCCAGGTCGGTTAGCAGGGTATCCGCGAGCTGCAAGGTGTGGGTGCGAAAATTCTGTTTGGCGTCGATGGTGACAATTTCGGCAGTACCCTGAACAATACCCGTGAACATGCGTTATTCGCTCCTCGTTAGATCGGTTGCTATGCTGTGTGCAGGGCATATTGTATCGGAATCAGTCAGAGGACGGCTAGCCACGATGAAAATACTGATTACAGGAGCATCCGGGTTTATTGGCACGGCGTTGACTCAGCATCTATTAGCCGCTGAGCATCAGGTTATAGGTTTAAGCCGGAAACCAGAGCTGTTACAGGAAAAAATTAGCGGGCAGTTTCGGGCGGTTAAGGATCTGGCAGCGATTGATGCCAGTGAAGAGATCGAAGCGATTATCAATCTGGCTGGCGAACCCATTCTGGATAAACGCTGGAGTGAGGTGCGTAAGGAGCTGATTTATAATAGTAGGCTCGATATCACGGCGTCGGTAATTGAGCTGGTCAAGCGCCTTGATAGACCTCCTGGGGTGTTGGTTAGTGGGTCTGCGATCGGGTTTTATGGTTCCCACGCTGGTGACAGGATGCTGGATGAGCGGAGTGAAGGGCATCTTGGATTTACCCACAAACTCTGTGCTGATTGGGAAAACAAGGCGTTGGAAGTGCAGTCGGTGGGTGTGCGGGTGTGCTTGTTACGTACCGGTGTGGTGTTGGGGCGGGGCGGAGCGCTGCAACGGATGTTACCTGCTTTTAAGTTTGCTCTTGGTGGACCCATCGGTAGCGGTAAGCAGTGGTTTTCCTGGGTGCATCTGGACGATATGGTGGCGATTGTTGCGTTTTTGCTGGCCCATGAGGTGCTCACCGGGGTCTTTAATGCCACCGCGCCTGAGCCGGTGACCAATGCTGTTTTTAGCCAGGCGTTGGGTCGTGCGCTGCATCGGCCGGCGTTGCTGCCGATGCCTGGATTTGTGCTGCGGTTGATCTTGGGCGAGGGTGCGGAACTCTTATGTGAAGGTCAGCGGGTGGTGCCGGTGCGGTTACAGGAAGCGGGGTTTGAGTTTGCCTATCCTGATATTAATCAGGCGTTAAACGCATTGTGTTAACGCTTTTGCTGGCATTAATCTCTGACAGTAACTCGAATCGAACCGCTGTTACTCTGTAAGTGAAGGTTCTGCTGGCGGTTTTTTTGGCGTAGCCGTCTGATCCGTTCTATGAGTAGGTCACCATGCCAGCTGTCGCTAGGGTCCTGCAACTGATGCTGCAGGTTCTTTAGCAGGTAGGTCAGAGTCGGGTCCTGGGCGAGCTCTTCGATATCTTCCAGGGTTCTGACTCGCATGCCCGGCCAGTGCAGGGCGGCCCATTCAAACAGGTACCTATAGGCCAGCTCAGGATCGTTCTGTTCGCAGGCTTCGGTCAGCGCCGAAAAGCTGTTGTGCTGGCGGGCGGAATCGATGATGTCCGGGGTGATTGGCGCTGCCGGTTTCGGTGTTAGTTTAAGCGCTTTCAATTCGGTGGTTAAGCGGCTATTGCGCTGCTGGCTCAGGCTCCAGCCAACAGCACAGATCAGCGCAATTGCTGCCCATACCCAGGCTTGCCAGGGGGTATCCTGGGTGCTTGAGGATGAAGGTGTTGTTGTGGATGTCGCTGTAGTAGGAGAGACTGTAGTAGGAGAGACTGTAGTAGGAGAGACGATAGTAGGCTCCGCTGTAGCCAAAGCGGCTTCGTTGGCGAAAATAGGGTCCGTTATTTCCGCGATAAAGGGCAGTACCCGGACTTTCGACGGAGCTAGCTGCGCGATCTCCTGTTTGTTGCGGACGCTATCCCACCAGGCTACAGAGATATCTGGAAGCAGGTGCTCACCGGGCTGAGTCAATAGGAGCTTGACGTCGATCTGCTTGCGGCTGACCAATACACCGTTGTTGATGCTTTGATGCAACTGGGGGGGCTGAGGATAGGCACTGATGCCTTCGGGCACGGGGATGCTGATATCGGGTAGCCAGTTTGCCGGAAGATCGTGGGCTGTCAGTATGACCGTTCGGGTAAGGGTGTCGCCTGCACGAAGGTTGTCGAGAGGCTGCTGCCAGTGCTGTTCCAATCTGACTTCAGAAGCGACCAGTTGGGTCTGTCTGTTCGGGTCATGGGGGAGCGGTAATATATCAAATTCAACCGGCGTTGATCGGCTGCTGATCTGTTTTGAGGAGGTATCGCTACCGTTGAAGTGCAGGGCCGGTATCCGGTAGTGGCCGGGTTTAAGTGCTTGTAACAGGTATTTTTGCTCAATCACCTGATAGCGTTGCTGGCCGATGCTTTCGGTATAGCTAAGTTGGTCGCCAAACTGCTCTATCCGGACCTCTTTTATTTGCGGCTGGGTCAGTTCAGCACGTTGCAGATTGAGGCTGTAGTAAAGTTTGACGCTGAGGCTGAGGGGGCTGCCCTGATAGGCCTCTGTGCTGTCGATCGTGACTTTTAGAATCAAAGGTTTCGCTTTAAGTTTGGGGTCTTCCTGTGCCTGGAAATTATGCGCCTGACTCTGCTCGCCTTTGACCTGAAGCGCGGGGATCTGCAGTGCGCCGGCACGTTTTGGGCTAAGGCTGAGGGTCCAGCGTGAGATAAACAGGGTGTGTCCGCCACGTTTTTCGGTCAGATAGACGGACCGGTTGGAGAGGATGTTAAAATCCTGCTGCAGTGGGCCGAGTTCGGGAGTGCCAATCACTGAGCGGGTTTGGGTGACCTCTAACCGCAGTTCAAAAGGCTGCCCCACTTGGCCTTGGTCGCTACTCAGTGTCAGCTGGACCTCGGCCCTGGCTGGGAGGGTCAGTAGTAGTAGCATCACTGTCTGAGTGATCAGGCCTAACGGGGTTTTTGCCACAAAAAATCCTGGGTGTGGTGCTGAAATAGAGAAAAAGACGCTAAGGCGATATTTTATCAAGCGCGTGCCTCGCAGCAACACCTGAGTGCAGGTGTTGCTGCGCAGGCTTAGTCTTT
>SDWN01000144.1 GCA_004195305.1 Neptunomonas sp.
GCGGCACGTGCTGCCGGGGTCAAGGTGGCCTGTGTCAGCTACGGCTACAGTCATCCGCTGCCGGTGGCGGCCAGCGAACCCGATTGGCTGGTTGATTGTCTGACCCAGCTGCTGTAATTTTGAATCTCTCCTTTAACTTCCACTATCAGGTGTTTAGATTGAATTTTTGCAGCGCTCAAGGTGCCCAGCCGTTGCTCCGCAGTGACCCCCGCGGGCGATGGCGATGGCGACTGTAGGTCTGATTTATTAACCCGGCGGGTTAATACGAGACGCAAGGATGCGAGCCCCTGAAAATCAAGCAGTTCCACGCAACTGCGGCAGGTTTTCAGGGGCGATGGACAAAATAGGAATGGACCTATTTGTCCGCCAGGTTAATAGCTCAACTCTGAGTGCTCTTTAAACGCGTCTCTGGCACTCGCTGACGTTACCTTTAGTTGTTGGAATAATCATGACACCCGAACGTTTTTCTGAACTGGCCCAGCAGGGCTACAACCGTATTCCGGTGATGCGCGAAGTCCTGGCCGACCTGGACACCCCACTCAGTACCTACCTGAAACTGGCGCACGGCCCCTACAGCTATCTGCTTGAGTCGGTTCAGGGCGGGGAGAAGTGGGGGCGGTATTCGATCATCGGGCTGCCTTGCCGGACGGTACTCAAAGTGTTTGGCCGACAGGTTCGTATCGAGACCGATGGCGAGGTCGTAGAGCAATCGGAGCAGGCTGACCCGCTAGCGTTTGTGGAACAGTTTCAAGCCCGTTTCAAGGTGCCTGAACTCAAGGGTTTGCCGCGCTTTAACGGCGGTCTGGTGGGCTACTTTGGCTACGACACGGTGCGCTATATCGAGCCCCGGCTAAACAACGTGCCCAAGGATGATCTGAACACCCCCGACATCCTGCTGATGGTGTCCGACGAGGTGGTGGTGTTTGATAATCTGAGTGGGCGTTTGATGCTGGTCAGCCACGCCGACCCCGGGGTTGATAACGCTTTCGAGCAGGCGCAAATTAAGCTGGATCAGCATATCGCCAAACTCCGCGATGCAATTCCGAACGAGGCGGTTCCCGCGCAACGTCGGCAGGTGCTGGAATCGGATTTTGAACCCGGTTTTGGTGAGGCCGATTTTAAGGCGGCGGTGGCGCGGATCAAGGAGTACATCCTGGCTGGGGATGTGATGCAGACCGTGATCGCGCAGCGGATGTCGATTCCGTTCGAGGCGCGGCCGCTGGATCTGTACCGGGCGCTGCGCAGCCTGAATCCCTCTCCGTATATGTTTTTGCTTAACCTGGGCGACTTCGATGTGGTCGGTTCCTCGCCCGAGATTCTGGCCCGGCTCGAAGACGGTGAGGTGACGGTGCGGCCGATCGCCGGTACCCGTAAACGCGGTATTACCGAAGAGCAGGACCTGGCGCTGGAGCGTGAGTTGCTGGACGATCCCAAGGAGATCGCCGAGCATCTGATGCTGATCGATCTGGGGCGTAACGATGTCGGCCGGGTGGCAGAGATCGGCTCGGTCGAACTGACCGACAAGATGGTGATCGAACGCTATTCGCATGTGATGCATATCGTCTCCAACGTCACCGGTAAACTAAAACCGGGGATGAGCGCTATCGATGTGCTGCGCGCCACCTTCCCAGCGGGCACGCTGAGCGGCGCGCCGAAGATCCGGGCGATGGAGATAATCGATTCACTCGAGCCGACTAAACGTGGCGTCTACGGCGGCGCGGTCGGTTATCTTTCTTGGAGCGGTAATATGGATACCGCGATCGCGATCCGTACCGCGGTGATCAAGGACAAGCAACTGCATATCCAGGCCGGTGCCGGCGTGGTGGCGGATTCGCTACCCGAGCTGGAGTGGCAGGAGACCCTGAACAAGGGCCGCGCCGTGTTCAAAGCGGTGGAGATGGCCTGTCAGGGGCTGGATCAGATTGAGTAGGCGGTGATTGCCTTTATTTCTGGCGCACTGGCGCCGCTCGGAGCGGTCCATCTTAGCGGCGACTTCTACTCCCAGAGTCGCATTGCGCGGTCCATAGAGGGATAGTTACGCTGGCTTCCCAGCGCCGCCGAACGCTATCTCTAATTTTTGACGGCGTGTACATAGAATCCTGATGACTGCGTCAGTAAATCATAGTGCTTGCCAAGGCCATCGCCTAAGCCTGGTCTCGGTGTACCTGTTACTGGCGTTGCTAACCCGCTGCTGGCATAATCTTGGGAGCCACTCTTGTGCCGGAATGCTCACTTCATAGGCTTTCTGTCTGCCTCGCTTCAGTCTTCCTCCAGTACCTTGTCACGTTGTTCGCGCCGATTTTTCGTGGTGCTCTGCTGTAGCAGCGCTTCCATCGCTTCCAGCTTGTGATAAATATCCTCGATAGTCGGCTCATGCGCATCTAATGCTTTTTGCTTGAGTAACTTGTTGTGTTCATCGTTCATCACGTTGACGACAATCCCGATCACCATATTGAGAAACGCAAAGGCGGTAAAAAAGATAAAGCTGATGTAATAGGTCCAGCTGAGTGGATAGACTCTCATGGTCTCGTACATCACATCGGTCCAGTCCTCGAAGGTCATCACCCGAAACAGGGTCAGCAAGGAGATGGTGACATCACCCCAGAGTTCCGGGTTGATCTTTTCAAACAGGGTGCTGCCCATTGCGGCATAGATGTAAAAAATGATAAACATCAGTAGTAGAACATAACCCAGCTGCGGCAGCGCCTTGACCAGCGAGTTCAGCAGCATCCGCAACTCGGGGATGATCGATACCATCCGTAATACCCGGAATACCCGCACCAGTCGGGCCACCAGCGCCATATCGGTATTTTCGATGGGGATCAGGCTGATGGTCACGATCAGTGTATCGAAGATGTTCCACGGGTTTTTAAAGAAGTCCCGTTTGTGTTCTTCGCCAATAAAACGGATGGTAATTTCCGTTAGAAAAATTAACGTGATCAGGTGATCCAGCCAGATGGCTGCCGTCTGAGCCAGTGGGTGCAGGTCGTAGGTTTTTACTCCGACCAGCAGCGCAGAGCTGATAATCACCGCCACCACGAAGAGTTCGAAAACCTTGTTGCTTCTGATTATCATGAAGCGTTGTTGCAGGGACTGGGTGTTCATAGGTAGGACTCAAATCAAAGGGTCTGTCGATGTGCGCATAATGAGGGCAGTGGAGGTATTTTCCAAGTCCCCGTGTCGATGGGGTATGCCGGATTTCGGCGATTCATCGGCTGTGCAGTATGCGGGCTGCCCCCTGCGGGTATTTTGCTCTTGGTTGTAACTTGCTGCTGTAGTTAACCCGCAGAATATGGTTGGGCGTTGTCGGTCGAGCCTCTATCGCCATCCTCGGAGGCAAACTGGTCGCGATGGGTCAGTAAAACTAAGTTGCCGCTGTTTAGATGTCCACGGGCTTTCAATTCACTCAGTGCTGTTCTACCCCCCCCCATACACAGAGCAGGGCACCGAGGCCATGGAGGTGATGGGAATCTTGTCTTTCTGCAAAGGGCTGCTGTGCCATGATCATTGGAGGCCCTACTACCGTTACGCGTGCACCCATTCCCAGTACAATGCGAACCATCTTCGAGAGCTTGAGAGAGCCTGGGAACAGGACCATCAACACTGGGCCAAGGCGATGACAGCACTGCTGAGCGAGATGAACAAAACGGTTGCAGATGCCGGTGGCCGAATTTTAATGCTCGTGGCAGGTATGAGCTGAATAGTCACTCAGATATTTCCATTTTCATCACTAGGAGCCTCCATTTCCTGTCCCGAAGCGCGTACCAGGGGGCGGTTTCGTTGGGTCCGGCCAGAATTCTTAATTATTAATCCGACAAACTTCATCGTCAGGCATTAATCAGCGGTTTATTGGTTAAACGTTATCGCTTGGGCACACGGTTGGTTATCATCGCGCAGGGTTGCAGCCGCTTTGGCTGATCGGCAATCAACGCAGTCGCTCACCGGCGAGCATAATGAAAAGGTTTTAGTGCCCATGAAATTGATCTTTGTCTTGTTTGAACCACAGCTGCCTGAAAATGTAGGTGCGGCTGCACGGGCGCTCAATACGATGGGTTTTGATCAATTGCGGGTGGTGAATAGCCAGGCGCACCTGCAACCGGCCGCAGGCTGGGTTGCCCATGGCTCGGAAGGTATCCTCGGCGAGGTCGAACACTTTGAGAACCTGAGCGCAGCGTTGGCCGATTGTGATCTGGTGGTGGGGACGACCGCTAAGC
>SDWN01000366.1 GCA_004195305.1 Neptunomonas sp.
AGCACATTACGCGGACCGACCTTGGCGGCTTCGCCGTCGAAATCGCACAGGAACAGCAACATCCCAGGCTCGAAAGGGATATCACGACAGCTATTGGCTAACACCTTCACCGGCGCATCGGGATAGCCGGTATGCCAGCCGGTAAATTCAATCCCGACATTCTCGTATAGCTTATCCTGAGAATCCCAACCCAAGACCACATCGCAGAAAGCAAAGCCGTTCTCCAGCGAGGAGAAAAACTTGCCCTTGTCCATATACTTGCCGCGCATGATGCCGTCATTATCGAACACCCCCACCTTGACATGGGTCAGGCCACGCTCTTCAACGATCTGCTTGGCGTCTGCGATGGTTGCTACATCTCTTGGGTTCATCATCGTTCACTGCCTTGTTGTGTTTATTAGCCAAACTACAAAAAACGCTCCTAGGGGAAAAACGTTAGAAAACTCCCGTCAACGACAGTTACGGTTTACCGCTCAACCGCTACTTTTGCCAGAGCAGCAGTTGATTATTGGCGGGCATCGCCAGATCTGCCTGTAACCGTAGCCCCTGCGCTGCAGCCAGACGATCAACCGCTTCAAAATCACGGATACCGCTACGCCCATCCCGCTGCTGCAGCCAACGATCAAACTGGGCATTGCTGTCGCTGGTGTAAGCACCCTGATAGCGAAAAGGCCCATAGACCGCCAACTTGCCCCCGCCACTGAGAACACGTCCGACGCCAGCAAAAAACTGCTCGACCTCTTCCCAGACGATGATATGCAACGTATTGGCGCTAAACACCGCATCAACCACGACCTCGGGCCAGACGGCTGACGCAACATCAACACAGATGGGAGGGCTCAAATTACCCAGCGGTGCCAGAGACAGGTTGTGCGTCAACGTATCGAGACCGCACGCCACCTCACTGGGCTGCCAGCGCAGATAAGAAAGCGCTTCAGCCAGATGCAACGCGTGCTGACCCGAACCGCTACCGATCTCCAACACCGCCGTTCGATCGTCAAACAATGCCCGTAACTGTTTAAGAATCGGCTCTTTGTTGCGCTCACAGGCTTCAGAAAAACCACGCATTTTTACTCCTTAAATACAGGTATTTATCAATTTCAACAGCCCTATTAACCCGGCGGGTTAATAGAAGACGCAAGGATGCGTCATCATGGATCGAAGCCCCATGCGAGCCCCATAAAATCAAGCAGCTCCATGCAACTGCGGAAAATTTTAGGGGCGATGGACAAATAGGTATGGAACCTATTTGTCCACGAGGTTAATAGTATAGAGTGGATACAGTCAGCGAGTTGGACACTCAGAGCAGGCAGATGGCCATTCAGCAGCAGTCGGCCCTATATAGCCTCTGGAGGGTTAGAGGTTTTACTATGGGTTTTACTATGGGTTGGCCACCAAAAGATCAAAAAAATGGACCGGTCACTTCACTGGCCTTTTCATCGAGGATCACGAAGGCCGCCACTCTAATGGCTGTACGACCCTCCAATCACAAAATCAGTCTGCAACAACTGGGGTTAGAGCTGCATTTTGTCGATGTACAGCAGGTTTACGCGATGTTTAACGATTGCGATCCGGGGGCTGTGCCAACGATAGCCCAAGCTTACAACATGAATGCTATTTACGACGAGACATGTGATGCAAAGACATCTGCTTCTTTTGTGGGTCAGGATTCAGCCTGACGCGAGCAGAACCCTGATCGGAAACGACTCAAACCCACGAACAAACATCGAATTTTTTGGGTGTTTCATCCCGACACAGGCAGCCGCCAGGGGGTTCTGTCAGAATAAAACCGACTCACAGGGATAATGAAAGAATAGATCGGCTGCATCGTGGCTGAGCTTTGTGGGTAATCAGGTGAAACTTTAATACATCTGACTCATGATCAATTTGACAAATTAATGAAGCACACCAGACACAGCATATTTAGCGATGAACTTTTTCATTAATCTCCTTTCTCGTAAATTCCGCGTGCTCGGCTAACAGGAACTGATAAACGCACCTGATACGTTGACGCTATAGCGCTACGGGGCGGTAAGCCCCTTAACCTCCCTGTCTCCTGGGAGGAGTGGATTCAACAGTTGCCGTTGCCGTCGACTAGATTCTGCCGATCCCCCGATGCTCCTTCATCCTGGGCGGCGTATCTCCGAGATGCACAAACCCCGCTGAGATTATCTTCGGCGCCACCAGACGCTGGAAGTCTGTGTATTCCATTTGGATCAGTTCTGAGCAGGAACCAGCGCAAAAGGTTAGTAACTCATCCTCGTCAAGGCAGTCGGCGAGGTAGACATCCATATCGTAAAGGTTGCCAAAGGGAGGCAGGGCTCCCCGCTCGCAAGTGGGAAACAGGTCTTTGAACTCCTTCTCCGAGGACAACTCCAACTTAACGGCATCAATCACCGGTTTGAGTGCATCCAGATCGACCCGGTGGCTGGCCGGTAGCACCATCATCAGCAACAGGTTGTCGGCATTCAGAATCACGCTTTTGGCCAGGTGTTCACCCTTGATATGTGCTGACTGAGCCACCTCCGCTGCCGTATAAGCCTGCGAGTGGACGATGGTGGCATACTTGACTTGGTTGGCATTCAAGAATTCGGTGAGTCTTTTTGCGGGCATAGGCTTCTCCTTGATTTCAGAAATGGCGTACTCGAGAGGCATTGGCCACAGATCAATATCGAACACCTCTAATATTAGTTCCATTATGCCGGCTTGCACGCAAACCGGGTGATGAACGTCCGATCCGTTGGCTGCGGCGGTGATTACTCTGGACAGCCCGGCGCAAGCGGCCCTATGCCTCGTGAAGCGCCTCTGGTGCTCTGAGGGTGAGAGCCTGAACTGAGAGCGCTTCACGACACGAGGAAGCCACTGGAAGGCCCTCTGGCAGCGATCGTTGCCATCGCCCCCCTACTGCATATGAAATCTGGCCAAAAAACGGGGGGTAGACGGTATGTTACCGGCTGGCAGGCCTGGGGGCGGTTGTAGTATAAAAATGGGCAGTGAAATGTTCGCCCCTTGCAATCCCGCGTCAATATCCCCTATACACCTGGCACAGGCGGATCTTGTCTTCTGCGTCCTCAATGGTGCAAAATGCACTTATGGTAGTGGCCTGGCGGCTAAGATCTGTGCCCATAATATCGTTATGGGTAGACGTCGGATATTAAAATGGCAGGTGACGGTAATGAACAAGAGTGGCGTGGATAAGCGTAAATTCAGTGGTCATCGGGTGTTGGCGGAGTGCGAGGTCGTTCTTCCCATTACAGACCCGTTTGCGCGCTATGACAATGTCAAAAAAGGCTACCTAGTGCTGAATATCCGCGGTGGCTGTCTTTATCTTCCAGAGCATTTCACCGAGCAAAACATCGACAAGATCTTTCCAGACGGACGGACAACTGTATTTAAAAAACTGACTCTGTTGCCCAAGGATGCCCCTGAAATCGTTATCCACAACATTAAGGTGACCTTGGTCAGGCTCAGGAAAGAGCTGAACCGTGAGGGTATTGTGTTTCGTTTTACCGATATCACAGAACAGCACCTGGATGTGCTGGATAGTCTGCGATATAAATTGCCGATCATCGGTTCCAATGAAGAGGCCTCTGTACCCTTTAACGAAATCATCGAACTGGACCGAGGTCATACTTTTGAGATGGAGTAGCGGCAGGCGCCCATCCCCTCTTTGCTCAAGCATCAGTATCGCGCTGGTTATCTGAGCAGATATCAGGGGGGCTTACGTTTTGCCCCTGGTACCAGAGATCGCAAGGGGAACTTATCGAAACAGTCTGGGCGACTGCGGCCGTTGATGCAGTTCTGTTGCGGTCATGAGCCTGATGGGATCGATCATTCGCTGATCGACCTGCTCAACATAATGGCGAAGGTCCCCTGTTGATGATGTTACAGCCTTAGTAATGACTAAGGTGATCATTTGGTTAAATCATTTGTCCCGCGATGATCAGACTATCCCACTTTCCGATGAAGAACTGATCAATCAGATTGATCTGCTGCGTCCGCGAGTTGAATACAGCTGATCAGTTTTGTAGCGGTCTCCATAGAAAGGGGGCTGCTCACATACGCATCCGTATCGACAACCGAACAAGCGCGTGTCACTCTCTGCATCATGCCTTGGTATGACCCTTCTGCAGGAGCCACCATGAACCACCGCGTGCTGGATTTCTATTTCGACTACCTGTCACCCTACGCCTATTTCAG
>SDWN01000371.1 GCA_004195305.1 Neptunomonas sp.
ATTCTTAACGCCATGCGCCAGGCCGGGCTGATCTCTTGATCATGCCCGACTGGCGCATGCTGCCACTGTTGCTTTGCGCAATGCTGCTCGGCTGCAGCACCCAGCCGGGCCGGCCGCCGCAATCAGAGCATGTCACGCAAAGCTGGGAACAGCGCCAGCAACAACTATCCCCCCTTACCCAGTGGCAGGTTCTCGGCAAAATCCGCATCCAGACCGACGATTCCTCCTCCTCCGCCAACCTCAATTGGACTCAACGCCTGGACCACTACCGTATATACATGGCCGGCCCCCTCGGCCAGGGCGCGATCAATATCGAAGGCTCCGAACAAACCGGCATCACCCTGGACATTAGCGGCGAGGAGCGCCACCAAGCCTCCTCGCCGGAGCAGCTACTCACTCAACGCCTGGGCTGGACGGTCCCAATCAGCCAGATACCCTACTGGATCAGAGGCGCGCCAGCACCGAAAGAGCAATATTCAAAGCAATTGGATCCGAGCAATCGACTCCTGCAACTGCAGCAGAGCGGCTGGACTATCGACTACATCAACTACCACGAAGACCTGCAACCACAACTTCCGCACAAGATAAGGCTCAATCGGGACAACTCTCTCAAACTACTGCTGATCTTAAAACAGTGGCAATTTGACCCGCTGACAACCGCACGTTAACAGAGCGGATTAAAATCTCGCACTCAACGACTAAAAAAAAACACTTCCGAATTGACAATAACGCCAGCGTCAAGGAAAATGCGTCCTCCTTGAAAACCGGATGAACTCTAGCTAGAGCAGTCCAAGGTTTTGTTGGGGTGTAGCCAAGCGGTAAGGCAGCGGGTTTTGATCCCGTCATGCGTAGGTTCGAATCCTTCCACCCCAGCCATCTTTTTAACACCGAGCTCCACAGCCCCCACCCTCTGCCTAAAGGTATCCTCGTGTCCAAACTCATGGTCTTTACCGGCAACGCCAATCACGCATTGGCTAAAAAGGTCGCCAAGAAGCTTTGCATCACCTTAGGCAATGTTACCGCCGGACAATTCAGTGACGGCGAGATCGCTATGGAACTGAACGAAAACGTGCGTGGCAAGGATGTCTTCATCATCCAGTCCACCTGCGCACCCACCAACGACAACCTGATGGAGCTAATCCTGATGGCTGACGCCCTGCGCCGCGCCTCAGCGACACGCATCACCGCCGTTGTACCCTACTTCGGCTACGCTCGCCAAGATCGCCGCCCACGCTCGGCACGGGTACCGATCAGCGCTAAAGTTATCGCCAGCATGATGGCCAACGCAGGCATCGATCGCGTCTTGACCGTCGACCTGCACGCCGACCAGATCCAGGGCTTTTTCGACATCCCGGTAGACAACGTCTACGGCTCCCCGGTCCTGCTGGACGACATCCAGACCCAAAACTACAACAACCCGATCGTCGTCTCTCCCGATGTCGGCGGCGTAGTGCGCGCGCGCGCTGTGGCCAAAGTGCTCGGCACGGACCTTGCGATCATTGATAAACGACGCGAAAAAGCCAACGAATCCCAGGTCATGCACATCATCGGCGACGTTGCCGACCGCACCTGCATCCTGGTTGACGACATGTGCGACACCGCCGGCACGCTGTGCAAGGCTGCCGATGCGCTGAAGGAACACGGCGCATCCAAGGTTGTGGCTTATGCAACCCATCCCATACTGTCCGGCAAAGCGATCAAGAACATCCTTAACTCCAACCTCGACGAGCTGGTTGTCACCGATACAATCCCACTCAGCGACGAAGCCAGAGCCTGCCCCCTTATTCGCCAGCTAACCCTGTCCAACCTGCTGGCTGAATCGATCCGCCGGGTCTGCAACGAAGAATCAATCAGCGCGATGTTCCTGCAATAAGGCCTAACTGCTAAAACGGCACAAGCCCGGCGCAGACACCCTCGCTGAACGTAACGGCCTCCAACCGGAGGCACTGTAACTGCATTGCAACGCTCTGGTCGCAGGAGCCTTGCAAGCTAACCTGAAAGGAAGACATCATGTCTACATTTACAATCAACGCTGCCACACGCACAGACCTGGGGAAAGGTGCGAGCCGCCGCCTACGTCGCTTAGCCGGCACCATCCCGGCTGTCGTTTACGGCGGCACCGAAGCACCCCAGTCCCTGAGCATCGCCCACAAAGAGATCCTCAAGGCCACTCAATCTGAAGCTTTTTTCTCCAACGTCATCACCCTGAATGTTGATGGCACAGAGCAGAAAGTCATTGTTAAAGACCTGCAGCGCCATCCCGCTAAGCAGCAGATCCTGCATGCCGACTTCCTACGCGCAGCACCCGGGGTCACGCTGACCATTACCGTACCGCTGCACTTCACCAATGAAGAGCTAAACGAAGCGATCAAGCAGGGCGGAAAAGTAACCCATACCGTGAACCAGGTAGAGATCAGCTGTGACGCATCACACCTGCCTGAGTTTATCGAGATCGACATGGAAAAAATCGAAGCAGGCCATATCATCCACCTGTCCGAGATCAAACTACCAGAAGGCGTTGAGATCCCCGTACTGAAGCAGGGCGAAGATCACAACCAGCCAATCGCTACTATTGCCCGCAAGCGCGACTAATCGTCGCCAAGCGTAAGCCTCACATTGTGACAACTGTACGGTGACACCCCTATTGTGACCTCCACAGTAAATCTGATCGTCGGACTGGGAAACCCCGGTAGCCAATACGATCAAACCCGCCACAATGCTGGGGCTGACTTTGTTGAGCAATTAGCTCAACACTGCAACAGCTCGCTCCAACCCGAAAAACGCTACCACGGTCGCTACACCAAGTGCCGCATCGACGGCCACGACCTACACCTCCTGATCCCCACCACCTTTATGAATCGCAGCGGCCAGGCCGTGCAATCCCTGGCGAGCTATTTCAAGATCCCTACTGACTCCATTCTCGTCGCGCACGATGAGCTAGACTTACCCCCCGGTTGCGCACGTTTGAAACAGGGCGGCGGTCACGGCGGGCATAACGGCCTCAGAGATATCATTGAAAAATTTGGCGGCGATAAATCATTTTTACGCCTGCGGATCGGCATCGGCCATCCAGGCAACGCCAAACTGGTACACAACTTCGTATTAGGCAGAGCACCAGGCAGCGAACGAGAACTGACCCAGAGCTGCACCACAGAAGCCATCAGTACGCTGCCTGCTTTACTTAACGACGGCCTGGCGAAAGCGATGAATCGACTTCACAGCTTCAAAGCCTGACAACGACAGCCTGCACTATCAACCGATAACTGGCACCTGCATCAACCACTCGTAACCGCTACCAGTAACGACCAGCGGTAACGTCAATAGGATCACATCATGGGTTTTAACTGCGGTATCGTCGGCCTGCCTAACGTCGGCAAGTCCACCCTATTCAACGCGCTGACCAAAGCGGGCATCGAAGCCGCCAATTTCCCGTTCTGCACCATCGAACCCAATACTGGCATCGTCCCCATGCCCGACCCGCGCCTGGACAAACTGGCCGAGATCGTCAATCCACAGCGCATCCTGCCGACCACGATGGAGTTTGTCGACATCGCTGGCTTGGTTGCAGGCGCCTCCAAAGGCGAGGGCCTGGGCAACAAGTTCCTGGCCAACATTCGTGAAACCGATGCTATCGCCCACGTAGTACGCTGTTTCGAAGATGACAACGTGATCCATGTCGCCAACAAGATCGACCCCCTCGCCGACATCGACATCATCAACACCGAACTGGCTCTTGCTGATATGGACGCAGTAGAGAAACAACTCTACAAAGCCAACCGCAACGCAAAAAGCGGCGACAAAGACGCCCTTAAAGCCAAAGCGATTCTGGAAAAACTACTACCCTACCTTGAACGCGGCGAGCCGATTCGATCAGCAGCGCTGTCAGATGACGAACGCCTTTGGACCCGGCAGCTCAATCTGCTCACTGCCAAGCCAACGCTGTATATCGCCAACGTTGATGAAGATGGCTTCGAAAACAACGCGCACCTTGACAAGGTGCGCGAACTCGCAGAACAAGAGGGCGCTGAGATCGTCGCGGTCTGCAACAAGCTCGAAGCCGAAATCGCCGAACTGGACCACGAGGAGCGCATCGAGTTCCTAGCCGACCTGGGCATGGAAGAACCCGGACTGGATCGCGCTGTCTCTTATACACATCT
>SDWN01000372.1 GCA_004195305.1 Neptunomonas sp.
CAGCAAGCGGCACCAGCCCCTGTCGCAGAGCGGCCCTCACGCCCTCGCCGACGCGCTGCCAACGATCCGCGCGAGAAACGCCGCCAGCAGAAAGCGGCACAGCAAGCTCAAGCGACCGCCCAGGATCAGACTACGTCTGAGCCCGCGGTCACGCCTGAGCCTACAGCCGCTGAATCAGCTAAATCTGAGCCCAGTAAAACCCAGGTTTAACCAGGCCGTAATCTTGACCTAAAATCAAAAAGCCGAGACGGGTAACCGCCTCGGCTTTTTTGATTCTGAAAATCATTCGCGCTCTGCCGAGCCACGTTAACTTGCTCTATTGCCCAGTGACTCTCTGTTACCCTGCTTTCGGTAGCCCTGCTCTGGATTGCCATAATCCGTGCAGCACTTAACGACTGACTGCTCGCCCTTCGCCCTCTAAAACCGAGGGTACGTCCGCCAACTGTTTGAATTCAACAGGCTGACGCATCACTCGCCAGCCTATTAACACATCGCATTAACCCACAAACTTAGCCCTAAAGCTTAACCCTAGAACTTAGCCCTAGAACTTAATCCGCGCACCTGCCAATACCCCGAGTACGTCCTCAACGTGCATGCTGCGGCTCCGCTCCAGTTCGTAGTTACGGATACCCACGTAGGCTTCGGTCGACCAACCCTCGAGGGTACGGACATACTGGGCACCGTAGCTGGTCGCTTCGTCATTCTTAACATCCTGGTCATCGGAGCGATGATAGTCAACCGAGAATGCATTGGGGCCCATCCTGTAGCCCAGCTTGGCGTAGTAGAAACTTGGATCACGGCCCTTCATCGTACTCTGCGAACCGGCGGCGAAGGTGCCATTGAAACCGGCATCCAGCAGCACTGAAATCGAACCGTTGACCTGATCCTCGACATTGCTGGAGTCGGGATCCGCATACGCCAGCGCTGCGGCGACCTTCACCCCCTGATAGTCGGCCTTATATTTCAACGCGAGGTCAGCACCATCCCCCTGAGTAAAGCTGGTTGCAGCCGTGAAACCCGCGAAACTAGGCGTGTCGTAACGAACCCGATCAGTACGCCCCAAGCCATCCATATTGGTGAACGCCGACTTGACGTTTGTCCCATCTAAAGCACCCTCTCCGTCCTGGGGAATAGTGCCATCATATCTTCTGAAAAACTGCCCCCCGGCCAGAATAGCGGTATCGGAATAACCCGCCAGATCGGTGCCGGATAGATCGACTTCGGAGCTGCCTTCACTGGCGGTCCAGCCCTGCCCCAACCACAACTTGCCGAGATGTTTATCGACGAAGTACACCTCCACCCGACGCTCGGTGAAATTATTAGGTCCCTCTCCACTCGAATCCGTATTCTGGTTAACGCTTGCGGTGGAGTTGGATTCAAACTGAACCTCGATGGCGGCACCAACGGTCAGAGTATTGCTGGGATCGGCCTCAGCGATAAATCGGATCCGGGTTGAAGATGCATCATTATCCACATTGTGTACTTTAGTCTTATCACCATCATCAACGTATAGCAGCCCGCGGTTGACCTGCCCCGATAGAGACAGCCTCATCTTACTGTTGCCCGAGCTCACCGCTGGCTTTGCAGAACGCCCTAGCTGGGATTCCAGTTGACCGACACGCTCCGTCATCTCCTGCATCTCGGACCTGAGGTCTTCTAATTCTCCGGCCCAGACTGCAGCGGGCATTATTAACGCCGTGCCAACCGCTATAACGAGTAGTTTCTGTTTAATCTGCATAATGCTATGCCCCTTATAATATAAATTACCTACCCTTCGGCGGGTACGGCTTAGGCTCCATTACGACATCTAGCCATCCCGTGACGGTGTAAAAGAAAGGTCCAGCCCGGGCTTTGCAGAACGGATACTCGGAAGCAACCCGGCAGGGTCAACCGCTGCATGATGTAATACTGGGGCAATTAACCCTCAGAATTAAACAGCGCCGTTGACCCGCTTCAACATATAGACTAGCCGCTATAGCGCCTGTTACAAGCGCGCAGGACCGCGCGGAGAAAGAATTTTGTCATTTATCAACACAGGGGTTCTGCATGCCGATCTACTTAATACCTGTAAACGACTCGGTTTAAATGATCGACACTCTTATTCGCAGATTGCGGCGAATATACAGAGGGCGTGCGCGGTATAATTTGTCACTTCTCGCTCCAGAGTGTAGATGATGCCACCCTCGCTGGTATTGGTACCTGCTTCTGGCTCAAGGCTCCAGTGCTTATCGAGTCGATAACGTATAAAGAAGGTATTGGTGGGTTGCAGCAGGCCAACGCCATATTTCACCTAGAGTCGCGATGACAAATACTTACCGATATACAGCGCGGTGTTGTTATCTGCGTCAGCCGATTCAAACCCGAGCTCATCTATCGATAGCGTTGCTGAAATATTTTCGACGAGCGCATTGCCCCCCATCATGGCCAGCGCTAGCGTAGCTTTAAAGCAGCAACGCCTGTTCTGATGGGGCACTGCTTTCAACCCCCGGCGGACGCCCCAATAGCAGATAGGAAAGCAGACTGCATTCGTCTGCAGTCAATAATCCAGCACCGATTATAAGCAAGCTCATCCTTGCCATCACACGGCAGGAGTGAACCAAAAACAATCTCTAACAGGGTATAAACTTCACGGGCATGGTCATGATTAGCCGTTATCGGTTATCGGTTATCGGTTATCGGTTATCGGTTATCGGTTATCGGTTAAGAGTCTAATCTCATCGATACAGTCGGCCAGCGCAGCCTCCGTTGCAATCTGGCACTGTTCTTGAAGAATATCCTGCAACACTGCCAGCGTGGTCAACGGGTTAGCCAGTACCACACGAAACACCAGCGTCGCCTGGCCCTGATAACACTCGGGAGTCAGACGTGTGCGCGACACAAAGGCGCGGCCGTGTTCACGTTGCGCTTTTTGAATATAACGGGTGCAGCGGTTGAGCAGTTCGTTGAGCCGAAACCGAGCCTCACCTGCAGCCCCTTCGAGTAACGATCGGGCGGCCTTGGGGCGCCAGCGATAGGTAAGAATATTCAGTTCGGGCTCAGTAATCAGCTCAAACTGCTGATCCGCCCGAATCATCTCAGCGAACGCGGTCGCCTTCTCAATCCCCTGGTCTATCAACAACTGGTAACCACGACGACCGATAATCTGCAGCGCCGAATGGACCAGCATCGCCATACCCGGACGGGAACCCTCCAGAGTATGGCTGCCCAGATCTTTAGATCCCTTGCGGATAATATACTGCGCATGGTGCTCGATACTGCTCAGCGTGGCAGGATCCTTGAATAACACCAGCCCGGCGCCCATCGGTACATACAGCTGCTTATGGGCATCGAGGGTCACCGAATCGGCCCGCTCAATCCCTTGCAGGCGATCCCGGTAGCGCTCGGAGAACAGGGTCGGTCCGCCCCAGGCCGCATCGACATGAAAGTGCAGTTGCTGCTCCGCTGCGATATCTGCCAGGGTATCCAACGGGTCGATATGCCCCGTTTCAGTGGTTCCCGCGATGCCAACCAGGCCGAAGGGGCGGATCCCTTTTGAGCGGAGTTGCGCCAGTTTGGACTGCAGCGCCTCGGGCCGAATCCGGTTACGACCATCGGTCTCGACCGCAACCAGGCCATTGCGACCTATGCCCAACACATCCGCCGCTTTACTCAGCGAATAGTGACCGCGCTCAGACACCAACACCGCCGCACCTTCACACTGGTAATGTTTAAAGGCCGCAAACACCCCTTCACGGCCGATCCCCTTAAAATCATCAACCGCCGCAAAAGCCCGGTTACGCGCAGCCCAAAGCGCGGTAATATTGGCAACCGTTCCTCCCGAGCAGAAGGCCCCGAGATGCTGGTGGGCGTCATGCAGCCAGCGGCCATAAAAACCCTCATCCTGGTTGTAAACCAAGCGGTGCAGCATCCCCAACACCTGCCGTTCCAGCGGCGTAAAGGCTTTGGAGGTCTCCGTTTTAACCATATTTTGATTCAAGGCGATCATGATCTTGGATAGCGGTATCATGAAATAGGGCAGTGCCGAGGTCATATGCCCGATAAAACTGGGCGAGGCGGTATGCACCGACTGCGACACCACCTTATCCAGTAAAAACTGGGTCTGTTCAGAGACAAACAGCGGCACTTCAGATACTGTCTCTTATACACATCT
>SDWN01000603.1 GCA_004195305.1 Neptunomonas sp.
CATACACCGAATTCCCCTGCGCCTGATAGCCACCGCGCATCGAAAACCGGCCTGAAAACCGATCGATCTCGGCCATATCCAGCAACATCGCACCCAACTGGATATCGGTGATCTTCTTTTTAATATCCAGCTGCACGGGGGTACGACGGGCATCAATGATGGCACTATGAGTAAAGCTACCCTGATACAACTGTCCTGAGACCTGTTTAACATTGATAAGGCCGGTATCGGCTGTCAGCAGCAGCTTTAGCTGCTCAATCGCCAGCCCCGAAACCTTGAGCGAGGCCAACGCCAGATCGGCGTCAATATTCAACCCCTGCAAGATCTCTATCGGCAACAACGGCTCCCGGGAATAGCGCTCGCCGATGGCTGCCGCCGAAGCATCAGCTGTGGCCTCCGGAGCATCACTCGCGGGCGGCAGGTAGCGATCAACATCGATCGCATCACCCGCCAGCTTGATCCTCTGCGCACCGTTTTGCAGAACATAACTGAGTGACCCGCTAAAGGTCGTTTGATCCAGGGTCAATTTAAGCGAATCTAAACCAATCACGCCCGCAGGTCCAACCAACGCCGCTTCCAACCCAACAGTGCGCAACACCGTCTCATCTTGGGTTACCAGCTCCGGCTGCCCTAACGCCGCTAACAACTGTTTCATATCAAACCCAGGGACCTGCAGCGTTCCCGTCACCAACGGCTGCTCCGATACGCCAACAACCTTAATTCCGGCCTGCAACAGAAAGTTAGCGAGCGCCAACTCCAGCCCTTTGATTTCAACACTGTCGGTACCCTGATCGGCCTCAATATCAGCGTTCAGGGTCAGGTCGAGCGGTTTGCTGAAGATAGCACCGGCCAGGTTAAGCTGCAGCTCCAGCGCCTTGGCGCTAAATCTCCGAGCAGCCAGATCCAATTGTAACCGGGTCTGTAGCTGGGTCTTGGCAAGCAGCTGCGGCACCGCTTGTGCCTCCTCAAACAGCGCCAACTCGAACCCCAACGTCAATGGAAAATCCTCGCCACTGACCAAGTCATCGGCGCTGAGATTGAGATTCCTGACTTCAACGCGCCGCCCCTGAGCCGGATCCGTGTAACGAATCTGAGCATTGCTGATCTGGATATAACCGATATCAAACAACAGCGCTCCCGCCGCACCTGAACCACGGGTTGATTCCGCCGCATCCGGCTGCGGCTCTGTCTTGGCGTCATCGGCAGGCGCTGTCCAGTCCAGCGTAAGACCATCGAGGATCACGCCACTCATCTGCAACCGGCCACTCAGCAGAGGTAACAAACGCACCCCAATCTCAGCCTTTTGCAGTGACGCCAGCGGTTTGCCGTCGAGCGCGGTGACATCCAATGCCGGTAACGATAAAGCGACACTCGGAAACAGCGACCAACCGATATCGCCTTTTAATGCCAGCTCGACCTGGCCCTGGTCGCGCGCCAGGGCTTGCAACTCTGGTTTAAAGTCATTGGGATTAACCAGCAGCAGCAATAAGCCGATGCCCAGCACGATCAGCAACACCAGCCCCAATAACACTTTTAGTAGTCCCTTCATCTCAAACTCCGCTTCACTGTCAAACCCGATAACTGGATGCCTAATCAGTAGTACATCTTAGTTGCTGGAAAACACAGGTAAAGGGATATCGGCGGGATGATTCATTGCGGCCCCCTTTACCGCTATAATAAGCACCTTACTTTTACGCAGTCGGAGCAAATCCATGGGCGAACGCCAGGCCAGTGTTACCCGAAATACACTAGAAACCCAGATCAGCATCTCCATCAATCTGGACGGTAGCGGTGCATTTAAAGCCGATACCGGGGTGCCATTTCTCGAGCATATGCTTGAGCAGATCGCCCGCCACGGCCTGATTGACATGGATATTAAGGCCAAGGGGGATCTGCATATCGACGCCCACCACACCGTAGAAGATATCGGTATCACCCTGGGCCAGGCTTTTTTTAAAGCCGTAGGCGATAAAAAAGGCCTGAGTCGTTACGGTCACGCGTATGTGCCGCTCGACGAAGCCCTATCCCGGGTAGTGATCGATTTCTCCGGCCGCCCCGGGCTGGTTATGAATATCCCCTTTACCCGGGCCATGATCGGCTCCCTGGATACCGAACTGTTCAGCGAATTTTTCCACGGCTTCGTCAATCATGCCCTGGTTACCCTGCATATCGACAACCTCAAGGGGGCCAACGCCCACCATCAGGCTGAGACCGTATTCAAGGCGTTTGGTCGGGCACTGCGGATGGCACTAGCCGAAGACCCGCGCATGGCGGGGATGACCCCATCCACTAAGGGCTGCTTGTGATCCCGGCGCCAACGATTAACAGCGAGGACGAAGCATGAGCAGCGTAGCAGTTATCGATTACGGCATGGGCAACCTGCACTCGGTCGCCAAGGCACTTGAGCACGTACAGCCCGGTGTCGAAGTGCGCGTCACCGCCGACCACGACCAGATCCTCAGTGCTGATCGGGTAATCCTGCCCGGTGTTGGGGCTATCCGCGACTGCATGGGCGAGATCCGGCGTTTAGGCATAGACAACATCGTTCGCGAGGTAATTGAGTCCGGCAAGCCGTTTCTGGCGATCTGCATCGGCATTCAGGCGTTGATGGCGCATAGCGAAGAGAATGGCGGCGTCGACTGTCTCGATTACTTCCCCGGCAACGCACTGTTTTTCGGCGCCGAGATTAAAGACAGCGAGGGCGAGCGCCTGAAAGTCCCGCATATGGGCTGGAACCAGGTCTGGCAGAGCCGCCCCCATCCGCTCTGGGCCAACATCGACGATGGCTGTCGCTTCTACTTCGTCCACAGCTATCACATTAAATCGGCGCAGCCCGAGCAAGTGACGGCCCGCTCAGAGTACGGGGTCGAGTTCGACGTTGCCCTGGCTCAAAACAACGTGTTCGCCGTACAGTTTCACCCGGAAAAAAGCCAGAAGCCCGGACTGCAACTGCTAACTAATTTTCTCACCTGGGACGGCCAGAGCTAATCTGACCCGCTCAGCCAGAACTCACGACTAAAGGTTTTTTCGATGCTTATCATCCCCGCCATTGATCTTAAAGACGGAATATGTGGCCGCATGGACGAATCCACCGTATTCGGTGACAACCCGGTGGAGATGGCGGCCAAATGGGTCGAGGCAGGTTGTCGCCGCCTGCACCTGGTCGATCTTAATGGCGCCTTCGCTGGCGAGCCGGTCAACGGCGAGATCGTCCGTGCAATCGCCAAAGCCTACCCGAAGCTGCCGATTCAGATCGGTGGCGGCATCCGCAACGTCGAGATCATCGAAGCCTATCTGAACGCAGGCGTCAGCCATGTCATCATCGGCACCAAAGCGGTTAAAGATCCCGACTTTGTCACCGCCATGTGCAAGCGCTTTCCCGGCCGCATCATCGTCGGTCTGGACGCCCAGGACGGCTACGTCGCCATCGACGGCTGGGCCGAGATCACCGACGTCAAGGCGGTCGACCTGGCCAAGCGCTTCCGTAATGACGGGGTCGAATCGATCGTCTATACCGATATCTCCCGCGATGGCATGATGCAAGGGGTCAACGTCGAAGCGACCGTCAACCTGGCTCAGCAGGCTGGCATTCCGGTGATCGCCTCCGGCGGCGTCACCAATATCGACGATATTCATGCGCTCTGTAAATTTGCCGATCAGGGTATTCTTGGCGCCATCACCGGCCGCGCGATCTACGAAGGCACCCTGGATGTCGCCGAAGCTCAGGCGCTTTGTGACACCCTGAGCAAAGTTTGAACCCATAATTAAGAGGTTTCCATGGCGCTAGCAAAACGCATCATCCCCTGCCTTGATGTCGAAAACGGCCGGGTGGTCAAAGGGGTTCAATTCCTCGATATCCGCGATGCCGGTGATCCGGTCGAGGTCGCCAAGCGGTACGATGAGCAGGGCGCCGACGAGATCACCTTTCTGGATATCACCGCCACCCACGAAAACCGCGACACCATGGTCCACATGGTGGAGAAGATGGCCAGCCAGGTATTTATTCCGCTCACAGTAGGGGGAGGAATCCGCACCTGCGCGGATATCCGGACGATGCTTAACGCCGGTGCCGACAAGGTCGGAATCAATTCGGCGGCGGTATTCAACCCCGATTTCGTCCGCGAGGCTGCCGAACGTTTTGGCTCGCAATGTATCGTGGTAGCGATCGACGCCAAGAAGGTCAGCCT
>SDWN01000835.1 GCA_004195305.1 Neptunomonas sp.
CGGTGAAGTAAGGGTCTACCACATAGCTGAGGGAGAGGCTGAATCGGTAGTCGCTGACAGGGGCGAATAGCTGGGTACCATAGACGGTCAACAGATCGGCGAAAACATGGGAAAGCAAACCCAGGGCGCAGAAACCACTGTAGCTTTTCCAGCTGCGGCTCTGTCCATGGAGGGTCGAAAACAGCAAGCCCAGCAGTAACGCCCAGATCGGCAGCATCAATAGCGAGTGGGTGATGCTCCGGTGCCAGTCCGCCAGAAAGCGTAGTGGGTCGAGCCAGAACAGCAGGTAGTCGATATCTGGAAACAGGGCCGCCAGAGTTCCGGCAGCCGAGGCGCTGCCCACGCTCGGTACCGAACCCTCCTCTTTTCGGTGAGTGACGGCCTGTGCCGTTAATGCACCCAGCAAGCCGTGGGTGAAGGGGTCCATCAGTGACGGGTCCCGGTGCTCCCCTGTGCTTGCGCTTTTCTGATCAGCGGTAGTACGGGGCCGTCCAGTTCCCGGCTAGTGAGATGCAGGATAAAATTCGCCTTCTTTATCAGGCTGCGCAGCTGGCGGCGGGTCTGTTGGAAATGATCGGATTCATCGGTCAACCAGCGGCCAAAGGTCAGTAGATAGATACTGGTCAGCACTGTCTCTTCCAGCGCACGGTTCAGGTAACTGGCATCCCGGTGAGCGGCCTCGCGCATCCATTGTACGGTGCGGCTGACGCGCAGCAGCCCTGCCAGTTGGATATGCAGGTGACCGGGCTCCAGCCGCCCCAGAATCATCTCCCGGGTGGTTTTATGGTGATCGGCCAGGGCTTCCATCCAGCTCATCATCACCGTTTCCAAGCGGGCATGAGGGCTGAGGAGTAAAAATTCAGGCGTGGCCGCCTGCTGCAACATCGCCTGGTCGGCATGATCGAACCAGGCGTCGATCAGGTCCTCCTTCTGAGGGTAGTGGGCGCGGATATCGTCCAAGCTGATTTCCATCTCCTGAGCGATATCGTGCAGGCGAATGGTTTCCCAGGGCTGGTTTTCGGCAAGCTTCAGGGCGGTATCCAGTATCCGGGGAGATAGGTACGAGGACTCGTTCATATCAAGGCTCCTTCCCAGTGATTGGGGCTTCGGGTCGGATTTAAGGAAACCTACCCTACATAAGTATAGCGGTGAGCGTGATCAACGGAGTTCAGGACTACGCGCAGTACTGATCTGGCAGTGCAACCTATGGCCGCGGTGCAGATCAGGCGGCATGGTCGTAGGTAATGGTCGTAGGTAATGGTCGTAGGTAAAGGGTCGGCTTCAGTCTTGCCCATGCCGTTAACGATGTTTTCTCAGGCGTTTTTTGATCGAATGATTTTTTTCTTCATCACTGATCGTTTTGGCATGGGATTGTTTCCCCCCCGGCCAAGATAGTTGATGCCCAACACTCTTATAAAAAATTGGCGCGTACATTGCTGAGTAGCAATGTACGCGCTTCCGGTTTAACGCCTCCGCAGCAGATTACGCTTAAGTTTCTGTAGGCGGACCTTCGACACCCTGTTCATAAACCTTGGCGGTCAAGGAAACGGACGAGGCGGATAGGGGCCAAGGGGCTCGTGGTATTCAAACTACGACATTGCCCGTGGCTTATATAGTAGCGGTATTGGAGTCAGACTCAGTGCTGTTATAGATCGACTCGTCCAGCTCATTCTCGCTCTTGCCCACCAGGATAGTGACCATCAGGTCGCCACAGACATTGACGCTGGTGCGTGCCATATCAAGGATACGGTCGATACCGGCAACAATCGCCAGACCTTCGATCGGCAGGCCAACGGTGGTGAGAACCAGCGACAGCATGATCAGGCCAGCGCCAGGAACACCCGCAGTACCGATCGATGCCAGGGTTGAGGTCATGATGATCAGCACATAGTCAGAGAATACCAAGTCGATACCAAACGCCTGGGCGATAAAGAGTGCGCAGACACCCTGGTACAGGGCGGTGCCGTCCATGTTGATGGTGGCGCCCAGCGGTAGCACAAAGCTGGAGATGCCCTTGGATACGCCCATCTCTTCGCGAGATGCCTTGATGGTTGCGGGCAGAGTGCCGGAGCTGCTGGTGGTGGTAAAGGCAACAGCAGCCGGGTTAGCCAGGCCTTTGAGATAACGCGCTGGGTTCAAGCGCCCCAAGATGCTGACAAGGCCGGTGTAGAATACCAGCACATGGATCAGGCAGCCGAGATAGACCACGGCGATCACCTTGGCCAGTGGCAACAGGATATCCAGACCGTATTTACCCGCGACCCAGGCCATCAGACCAAACACACCGTAAGGGGCCAGTTTCATGACCATTTCGGTCAGCTTGTACATCCCCTCGGCCAGGCTTTCGAACAGTTTGACCGCAGGCTCGGCTTTTTCACCGCACAGCGTCAGTGCGATACCCAGGCCCAATGCAAACACGATGATCTGCAGGATGTTGCCCGCAGCCAGTGCGCCGATCGGGTTCTTGGGAATCATGTTGAGTAGCGTCGATACCAGCGTAGGGGCTTCTTTGGCCGTCGCTGCGATGTCATTGGCGACCATATTAAGCCCCTCTCCCGGGCTCAGAATGGTGGCCAGTCCCAGACCGATGCTGATCGCCACGGCGGTGGTTCCCAGGTACAGAACGACCGCTTTCAGACCGATACGGCCCATCTTGCGGGTATCCTGCATCGAGGTCACACCGACCACCAGCGAGCAGAACACCAGTGGCACGATCAACATTTTGATGAAGTTGATGAACAGGGTGCCGATCGGTTTGAAGATGGCGGCTTCAGGACCCATGATGGCACCGACAGCGACGCCTAGGATCATGCCGACCAGAATTTTTTTCCAGAGCGAAAGACCGCTCCAAAAGCCGCTACGGGGCTGTTCTACCATTGTCTGTTGCATGGCGTTTTCCTTTTATCGTTGTTTTAATTGGCCCGTTGCCGGGCATAGGGATAATTAGCGTTCAGCGGCGTCGGCGCTCTAACCGTGACGCCGCTGCGGGCGAATCATATTGCTGGGCTTGAGGACCTCGTTGAGCGCTTCCTCGGTCATCAACTGCTCTTCCAGAATCAACTCCAGTACGCCTCGGCCAGTCTCCAAAGCGGTCTTGGCGATGCGGGTGGAACTCTCGTAACCGATGTAGGGGACCACGGCGGTGATGATGCCGATGCTTTGATTGACCAGCTCTTGGCAGCGATCGACATTGGCGGTGATGCCGCGGATGCAGCGGTTCTTCAACATGTCCATCGCCTGAGTCAACATGCGGATCGACTCCAGCACGTTGTAGGCTATCAGCGGCTCCATGGCGTTGAGCTGAAGTTGTCCCGCTTCGGCACCCATGGTCAGTGCCAGGTCGTTGCCGATGACTTGATAGGCCACCTGGTTCATCGCTTCAGGGATCACCGGATTGATCTTGCCCGGCATGATGGAGCTGCCTGGTTGCTGTGCGGGCAGGTTGATCTCAGCCAGACCGCAGCGCGGGCCCATGCTGAGCAGCCGCAGGTCGTTGGAGATCTTGGACAGTTTCACCGCCAGTCGCTTGAGCATGCCGGAGAACAATACGAAGGCGCCCATGTCAGAGCTGGCTTCGACCAGGTCAGACGCGCGCTTGAATTCGAAGCCGCTGAGCTCAGACAGATAGCCGACGGCCAACCGGGCGTACTCAGGATCGGTGTTGATGCCGGTGCCGATGGCGGTACCGCCGAGGTTGATCTCTTTGAGCAGCTCGGAAAGCCCGGCGATGCGATCGATATCTTCGGTCAGCGTGGTGGCGAAGGATTGAAACTCTTGGCCGAGGGTCATCGGCACCGCATCCTGCAGTTGGGTGCGGCCCATCTTGATGATGTCGGAAAACTCTTCGCCTTTGGCTGCGAAGGCATCGCGCAACGACGCCAGCGCTTTAACCAGATCACCGTGCTTGAGTAGGATCGACAGGCGCACCGCAGTGGGGTAGGCGTCGTTGGTTGATTGCGACATGTTGACGTCGTTGTTGGGGTGCAGCTGGCTGTATTCGCCCTTGGCGTAGCCGAGTTGCTCCAAGCCGATGTTGGCGATCACCTCGTTGGCATTCATATTGGTGGAGGTGCCAGCGCCGCCCTGGATCATGTCGACGACGAACTGGTCATGGTGCTTACCATTGAGGATCTGTTGGACGGCCCCTTCGATGGCGCCGGTCTTGGTGTC
>SDWN01000836.1 GCA_004195305.1 Neptunomonas sp.
ACATTTAGGAAGCGGTCTTTGGAAAATTTACACAGAGAGACCAGCCACTTGCCATCGGCATCACGGGTCTCGCCCATGGTGGTGTGGTTGTGGCCGGGCTGATACTGCACATCCAGTTTCTGCTTGATGTAGTTAACCTGCTTGCCCTGATAGGCTTCGATCGCTTTCTCCAGGTCCCATTTGACGATCTGACTGTCGATAAACACCGTGGTGTAGCAGTTGCCGCGGCCATCGAAGGCGGTGTGCAACGGTCCCAGGCCCAGCTCTGGCTCGGCGGCGACTACGTCACGGGGTTTGATCTTGTCGTCAAACAAAGCATCGAACTTGTGGATGTCGAGCACGGTTACGGTTGGAGAAAGCTTGCCGTTGGCGACCGCGTAGCGACCGTCAGGGGCGGTGTTCATTCCATGCGGACTCTTAGGTACCGGCACGTAACGGGTCAGTTGAGAGCCCTTACGGCCGTTGACAACGGGTACATCGGAGCCGTCAAGCGTGATGAAATTACCGTTTTTGACCGCGGCTTCGATCCGAGCAATGTTGAAAATAACCACATGATCGCGTTCATTGCGCATGGTGCCAGCCAGGTCGATGGCGTTTTCGGAGTTATAGCAGGTGGAGAACGCGTATTTTCCGCTATAGTCGGCATCGGTGTTATCCAGGTTACCGTCGACGATCACCTGCCAGGCCACCGTCATGGTCTCGGCATCGACGGCGCTGAACATGGTGTAGTAGCCTTCGACGTCATTCATGCTGGCGAGACTGCCATCGTTGGGGTGGGGGATACGGAATTCGGCGTTGCAGAACACATACTTGGTATAGGGGGCCTTCTGCACCCGCAGCCCATGGATCGCCTGGACGTTAGGGATGCTGATGATCTTATCGGTCTTCATGATATCGCAACGGATCCGGGCTACCCGGCTGTTCCCCTTATCGTTGATAAAGATGTACTTACCGTCGTAGTGACCGTCGGTCATGCTCATATGTGGGTGGTGAGCGTCACCCACCAAGAATTTATTATCCTTGCCGAGGATCTCTTTGGATTCGTTGGTCAGGCCCCAGCCGGTGGCGCAGTCGAGGTTGAATACCGGAATGCGCATCAGTTCACGCATCGATGGAACGCCGAGGATACGGACTTCGCCCGAGTGACCACCGCTCCAGAATCCGTAATATTCATCGAGGTCACCGGGTGCGACGGCACCGGTCTGTTCGGTTGATGCGGCAGCAGTTGAGGACATCAATGATGCGCTCATTCCCGCCATGCCGGCGCCGACTAGGGCGGCGGATGAACCGAGGAACAGGCGACGGCTGAATTTCACATGATCGCTGGCCTTTTCGTCATCAACATCGATGGTAGGCAAGTTTTTATCGTTGGGATCAATCATCTGTTGTTCTCCATAACTTAGGGAAGGTCATACTGCGTTTTATGTGCTGGCGCCAGTCCGATAAGAATCGATCTGGCGTCATCCTTGCTCAGACTCAATAGCCGCGTTGTTAGGCAGGTTATTTTAAGGTAGCTCATTCACTCGACGACGGAGCTGATTTCAATTGTCGGAATCTGGTTTTTTGCTTGTTTGCGCTTTTTCAAGACCAGAGGCGGGCACTTGTCGTGATTGTGATAAGTGATCTGGCAGTCGAGGCAGTGATGGCACTCGTTGGCGTTGATCCGACCATCGGGCTCGATTGCTTGGATCTCGCACTCATTGGCGCAGACCCGACAGGGCTGGCCACACTCCTTGCGGCGCTTGAGCCAGTCAAAAATCCGGAACTTGGATGGGATCACCAGTGCCGCGCCCAAGGGGCAGATGTAGCGGCAGTACACCTTGCGCGTGAACACCGACATTAATAGAAGGATACCGGCGTAGAGCCCATAGCCCCATTCGCGCTGGAATTTGAGCATGATCGCGGTCTTAAATGGCTCAACTTCAGCGTAGCGTTCGGCTGCGTTGAGTGACTCCAGCGAGACCGCGAACAGTGCCAGAAGAATGATATATTTGATCGCCCAAAGCCGTTCGTGAACCGCCCAGGAGGGTTCCAGCTGTTTGATTTTAAGCTTGCGGGCCACCACGTTGATCAGTTCCTGCAGCGCTCCGAACGGGCACAGCCAGCCACAGAAAATGCCGCGCCCCCAGAGTATCAGTGTCATCGCCACGTAACCCCAGAGAATAAAGATGATCGGATCGAGCAGGAACAGTTCCCAGTGGAAATCAGCCATTACCGCATGCACGAAGGTGAGCACGTTGACGATGGATAGCTGGCCCAGGGTGTACCAGCCGATAAATCCTACCGTGTAGATCAGAAAAAGGTGGCGCAGGTTATTGAGAAACCTGGGGAAGCGAACCAGATAGTCCTGCATAAAGATGATCAGGGTCAGCAGTACCAGGCTGATCGCCAGTACCGATATCTGGAACTGTTTGTTCAGCCAGACTGAGACCCAAAGCGGCTGGGGCTCACTCTGGATGACAGGGGCGGGCCGGTCGATATAGGCTTCAGGAATCTGATAGTCACCGTAGAAGCTGGTAAAGACACTCTCCAGTGCGCCGACCTGGCGGCGTACCAGTAGTTGTAACTGCCAGGGTGAGCCGGGATCAAACTGGTAACTGGCCCGGACAATAAAAATCATCATCTCTTTAAAATCCGGGAAACCTTCAATATAGACATCGTTCAGGCGGTAGTAGTCATTGTCGTGGAAAATGATGGCCTTGCCATTCTGCTGCAGCTGGGTACGATCAAAGATGCCGCCACGGACATAGCCGTTGCCCTTGAACGAGTAGCGTCCCTTGCCGAACACGGCAATCGCCTGGTCACCCGGCTGGAGTTGTTCCATCAGCCAGCTAAATTCTGACTCCCCCAGCAGGTTTCGGCCGATAGTTGGGGCGTTGAGCGGGGCATAGAAGAGGTCGATAAACAGCTCGTCTTTCTGCTCTAGGCTGGCTGTATCGACGTCGGCGGCTGCGGTATTGGCGAATGCCTCATCAACCCGGCCGCGGTTGATAAATAATCTACGGATGGAACCATCTCCGGTGAGCGTCTGCCAGTCAGCGGCACTGTACAGTTCCTCCTTGATGGTGGAAGGCTGAACCGCATCGACGGCACTGAGCCCGGCGAGTTCCAGCGCGCGACCTACCTTGAGTGCCGAGCGTGTAAGCGCTTCGTTGATCACCATCACGGTCACGGTGGCACCGGTGATCGCGTCGACGCTGATTATTTCTTCGTTGTCACCGCCCCCGACCCGGACCCGGTTGGTGACATTCAGGCCTTGGTACTGGTCGGTAAAATCAAACAGTTTTTGTTCAGGAATTCCTACCAGAAGAATCGGTTCGTGATGCTCCAGTACCTGTGTTTTCAGGTAATTTCCTTCGGTATCCATGACCACCAAAATGTTCACCGGTTGTCCTGAGTAAGCTGGAATATTTAGAATATCCTCGGTTTCAAAGGCGTAACCCAGGACATTGTCGCCTTGGGTGATGGTGCGAATCAGTGGGCCATCAACACCTGCCGGGGCCTTGTCGCTGATAGAGGAAGCTGCGGGGAAAGCCGCCTCAATGTAAGGCTGCGCGGGTTTAGCGGGGCTGATTTCAATAGCAGGGGTATTTGCCGCAGCCAGCAGTACCAGCAGGGCCAGAAAGGAGGCGAGAAGGGTTTTGATACGTTTCATATGCCCTGCGTCTGATTTGCAAACCTGAATAATGAGGTGAGCTGTTCTTCCAAGGGTATAGCGTAGTCGATGGCCAGGAGTTGATATGGGTCAATTGTGAACAAATGAGTTTGCGAACGGACGTTGCTGACTCGATTTGGATGCTGTGGCCTGATCTCGCCTGCGCCATGTTCTGTTGGCCCAGTCTATGTCTGGCAGTTTGGCGTTGGATAGGGCCGGTTGCTAATGTAACCATCCTGGAGGCGACGGACTGACCAAGGTTGCTGCAGCACAGGTAGGGATAGGTGAGCAGATTGCTCCGGTGTGCAACGCGGTCATAAGCGAGCGTGCCCGTTATGTATTATTCCAGAGCTGTGGCCCCTGTGACGGGGCCATTGGTTAAAACCGGTGAGGCTCAGGTTTAAGGACTAAGAGCCTATCATTGGCGTTTAGGCTTTAGGGATCAGATCATCGATCAGCTCCGGGGTCCAGGGTGCACCCTGGGCCAGCGCCTGACGCAGAGCGACAAA
>SDWN01000838.1 GCA_004195305.1 Neptunomonas sp.
TTTCGGGCGCTATCGATCGCCTTCGCCATCGCCAATAACGCGGCGTTCTTGGTCCCGGTATTCGCCCGAGCTAACTGAGCGGCAGCGCTGCGGGCCTGGGCTCCGAGCTGAGCCATGTAGTACTTAACATCCATCATGCTTCTCTAATTCTTGATTCTTGATTCTTGCGACAGGCCCAGAGGGCATATTGGCAGCATTATAACCCGACTGGCAAACTCCATGCTTGGCAAATTGCCATTTCTACCCCGCTTTGTCTCTCAAAAGCTATTCTGTGGCTACACCGCCCCCTGACGAATTGGTATGATGGCCGATTAGGCAGCAAAGGAATTCTATTACCGCCATGGACATCTGTACCGCATCCACACCCGCCAAGCTGCTGCAACGCGCCACCCTTACAACCAAGTTGTGGCTCTCAGTGACATCAACGCTGCTACTCGCATCGATACTCCTGAGCAGCGCTTTCCAAGCAGATCAGCGCCACCTCACCGAGCAACAGCTTAAAACGTTGGGAAACGCGATCAGCCAACAGACGGCTGCCAGCTCAGCAGCATTAATCCTGGCTGGCGATGAATTGAGCCTATCGATCAACCTGCAACAGCTCACCACGCTAACCCAGATCAGCGGCGCTGAAGTTTTCGACCCCAAGGGCAACAGCCTGGCCCAGTCCGGCCTGCCCTCAGCGCTGTTTCTGGAACAGCCGATCCTCAGCGAACAGACTGAATTAGGCTCGATTCGCATTCATCTCAACCCGGGAACGGACGCCTACACACTGACTCTACCGCTAACCCTGGCCATGGCCGCTGTCACGATTTTGCTACTGCTGGCGATGACCTTACTGCTCAGCCGCCACCTAAGCCGCCCCCTCAACGCGCTGCTCGCGGCGACGCAGCAGATATGCACCGACACCCCTATCGCGCCTCTCGACTCGCAGCGCCATGACCAATTCGGCCTGATCGCGCAGTTGTTGAATCAGCGCTTTGCAGAACCGCTCGCCATGCCTGCCGCCGAAACCTCTGACGCCCCCGCCCCCTCAGAGCACACCGCCAACCCGGCAGCCGACTCCGACAGCACCGCGCTGACACTCGCCGTGCAAAAACCTGGACCCAGCGCGAGCCCTGACAATCCAGCAACAACACTGAATCCCAGCCAGAATCACGACCAAGCCGCGACTACCCCCGAGCCAGAACAGCAACTATATCAACAGCTAGACCAACAGCTAGAGCAACAACCAGACCAACAACCAGACCAACAACCAGACCAACAACCAGACCAACAACCAGACCAACAACAGCAAACAGCGGACAACGACCACGCGACACAGGGCTATCTTTTTTATATCAACCATCATGTGGGTGGCAGCGACACCCTGACCCGGAGCGAACGCGAACAATTACTGGTCCGCTATCGCAAAGCACTGGAGCAGGTGGCCAGACTCTACAAGGGCGGTTTCGACGAAGATGCACTCGGTAACTGGTACGTTAAATTCTCACCATTGCCGCACGACCAGTGCCATGGCATCAACGCACTTTGCGCCGCCCAGTTATTCAACGCACTCTACCGCGGCATCAATTCCCAGGCGATCCGTAGCTTCTCCCCGGCACTGAATATGAAGCTGGTACTGCTGTGCGGGCCGACCAGCGACTTCGACGCCTTGGCTGAGGATGCACTTCTGTTAAGCGACCAGATCCAGGACAACGACCTGATTACCCACGAAGCACTGTACCAGGTCCCGGCACTCCATGAGCGCCTGCTCGGCAGCGCCAAATACCGAAAGTTCGACGACAACACCTATCTACTCTCCGCCCTGAATGATGACTATCAGACCCTAATCGACCGTCAGGCCGTGCACTTCCTGAAGCAGAGCGGATAAACGCCCCCTCCTTTGCGGCCAGGTTGCAATTGCTTTTTATAGCAGCGGACCCGCGAATACTGCGCGAACATAGATCCACCTGATCACCCATGATCTTCAGCCATCACCGCGACATGTGATGCACAGACATCTGCTTATTTTGTGGGTCAGGATTCAGCCTGACGCGTGCATAACCATGATCAGAAACGACTCAAACCCACGAAGAAACATCGAATTTTTTGGGTGTTTCATCCCGACACAGGCAGCCGCCAGGGGGTTCTGTCAGAATGAAACCGACCCACAGGGATGTGGGAAGTGTCTTAAATGCAGGAGCAATTTCAGACCGACCTACAGGGATAATGAAAGAATAGATCGGCTGCATCGTGGCTGAGCTTTGTGGGTAATCAGGTAGATCCATAGCCCCTTTAGGGGCATCGACAGACGCCTAGACTAAAGTATAAAACAATTTGTGCGACGCACAATATGGATCTATACTGGCCGTCTTAGCTTAAACACAGAGAAATGCCAACCATGAACAATCGAGTTTATACTGGAATCGTCGCCGATGACCGACGTATCGCCCGTGATCTGCAGGCATTGGGCGCCTTTGATCAGGGTATGGATGAGCAACCCTCGGGCTTTGCCAAAAAACTGCAAACGCTATCCGAGTTCATCACCTGGATGCGCTGGAAGGGTGAAGTCGGGGTTTACGGCTGCCGCACCGGAGTCAGACCCACCCCGCTGCAGAAAGTATCGGCTTAACCGCTCAACTAGTGCGGTGGCTTTATATAGCCTCAATATAAAGCCACAGCGACACCCTTCCCCTCTGTCTAGACCCATCTCGGCAACAACTGCAAACCTTAAACTAAGACCTCAATGCCCTCGTTACCTGCTGCCATTGCTGCAATTTCTGTGCATAGCTGAGACTGGCATGAGCGGGACTCGTCGATGGCAAACGCTGCAACAACCGGGGTTGAACGATCGCTGCCAAGGTCGGTATGACATATTTACGGTAGCTTTGCTCTGACTTAGCGCCATTAAAAAAGACCGCCTCCAGCGTCGAATAACGCAAAAACAACGCCGCAAAGTCGTTCGCCTGAATACTCGTCTCAACGATCGCCGAGTCCAGACTACCAGGACGTTCGCAGCAGGCCAGCGCATCCCACAAAGCAACACCCTGGTTCTGTAACGCCAGCAAGCGCTCAGGATAAGCCAGCTCGGTCGAAAAGCCGAACAGTTCTGCCATGATCGACCAAAAGCTGTTCCTGGGATGGGCATAGTATTGCTGCTGATCAAGTGAGCGCTGGCCCGGCATCGACCCCAAGATCAACACCCGAGCCCCGGTACTAATCACCGCGTGAAAGCTCTGGGCCTGGCTCACGCGCCTGACCCGCTATCGACAGGACTCCGATAGCCGCTCAACTAGCGCCCTCCTCTGCATCCGACTCACTCTGTACCGAATCACTGGGGACGGAGTCGCTCTCCAGACGTTCGACCCGCTGGAAACCCCTGGGTAATTTATTGCCCCGACGCCCGCGCTCACCGCGATAATGCTCAAGATCGGACGGTCTCAGGGTCAGGTGCCGTTTACCCGCATGAATCGTCAGACTGGCGGCTGCATCCAGCACCTGAACTGCGATCACGAACTCCTCGCGTGTGGCGACTTTAGCACTGGGGATATTAATGATTTTGTTGCCCTTGCCACGCGCCAGCTTGGGCAGATCCGCTACCGGGAAGACCAACAACCGGCCTTCGTTACTGACCGCAGCCAGCAGCTGCCCAGGGTCCTGGCTGACAGCTTGCGGCGGCATCACCTGACTGCCTTTAGACAGGCTCAGCACCGCCTTGCCTGCCTTGTTTTTACCCAGCAGATCCTCAAATCTGCACACAAAACCGTAACCACTGTCGGCTGCCAGTAAGAAATATTGCTCGGGTGCCGCTATCAATAACGCATCAACACTGACATCACTGGGTATCGACAAGCGTCCGGTCAAGGGCTCGCCCTGCCCGCGGGCTGAAGGCAGGGTATGTACCGGCAACGAATAGCCGCGGCCTTTGGAATCGACAAACACCGCCGATTGGTTCATCCGCCCCGGCGCGGATAGTTTGTAGCCATCTCCGGCTTTGTAGCTAAGCGCACCGGCATCGACATCGAAGCCTTTAGCCGCCCTTACCCAGCCTTGATTAGACAATACCACCGTCATCGGATCTGAACCCAACAGATCAACCTCGCTGAACGCCTTGGCTTCGGCCCGGAGTCTGATCGGTGAACGGCGATCATCACCAAACTGCTCGACCGCCGCGTTCAGTTC
>SDWN01000839.1 GCA_004195305.1 Neptunomonas sp.
TCCCCAAACGTACCAATAAGTTGGTAAGGAAATTCGAGAAAAAATTGTAATGCTGGACCAGGATATTTTGAATTTAATCATTTACGTTCAACCTGGTGCCGAATAGTTTTTAGACTTTCGATGGCGTTTGGTCGCTTGAAACCATTCATGACCTGCAAGGCTTTGTCTGTGAACGCAAGAGCCTCATTTTTATGCCCTTTTCGAGCGAGGGCGGTTATCAGGGTCAAGTGATAATCAAGCACCGCTGGATTTAAGTTAAGTGCCCTTTGAAGGTATTGGCTTCCTTTTTCAACCTCTCCAATTTCAAAATAGCTGCGGCCTATGACATAAAGCAGAATTTCTTTTTCTTCTCCATCTGCGGTCTGCAGTGTTTTTTCATAAGCTTGAATCGCTTTGTTATAGGCAAAGACTGACTGTTTATTCTGTTTTAGCTGGTTTAAAACATGACCATAGTTAAAGTATATATCCGGGATTTGCTCTTCATTTTTATTTTTTGAAATTGCTTTTTCCAGATGCACCCGTGCTTCTGTTAACTGACCGGTTTTTATTCTCAGCTTGGCCATCGCATGATGAACATTAACCGCAGAGCTTTCATCTTCTTTGAGAGCCTCTTTGTAGGTCGCCATGGTTTCTTCGTAGCGACCGAGTCGTGCCAGGGCGTATGCCTTCAGCATGCGCAATTCAGTACGAGTCGCTGTGACATGAATCAGGTTTAGCGCAAGTTGATAGTGGGGCAGAGCTTCTTCAAAACGGCCGGAACCTGCAAGTAAAACAGCAAGCTCATGATGGCCCTTGTAGCTCCGCGGCAACATTTTTACGAATGTCTGGAATTGAACTATTGAGGCTGCAGGCTTTTTCTGATCTTTTAAAAAAACTGCATAGTTGTAATGCAGCCAAGGGTCGTTCATTGAGGATTGAAGTGCTCGAAGGTACAGGCTGTCAGTAGCCGCTAGAACCTCCGAAGTTAACGATGTTTTTAGCTCGGCATGACCGGATTTCAGTTTAGCCAGCCGTTCAGCGTGGCCCCACTGATTGATAAAAGGTGGTCGTTCAAGGCGCTGTATCAAGTCTTCTTCAATTCTCTGTTGATCAAATTGACTCAAAGCCAGCAGATTTGAGCAGTCCTCTTCGTTTAAAAAATCAAACTGCTGGCCGACATCTGCCTGTTCTTCTGCCAGAGACATCAGCACTTTTTCGGCCACAGCACGCGCGAGCAGGTAATTTCCGTGGAAGGTTAAATGTACGTGTTCGTAGTAATGTTCTTTTCCCTGAATCTGCTGCGGGCTTTGCTCGTCGAATTGTCTGACGGTGTCCAGCAGAAACACTCCGTTATCGGAAGCTTTTGTAACGACATTCCTGATGATGCCGTTGATGCGGCTGTCGGCCCGAAAACGTAAAGTATCCAGATCTCGAGCACGCACCAAACGCTCTCGTGCTGCTAAATAATCCCCGGATTTAAGCTGAGATTGGCCGATTAAATATTGCAGCTCCGCGTGACTTTCATCGATCTGTTCGGCGTCCAAAAATGATTTCAACGCTTCTTTGAATTCGCCGGCATGAAATTGATCTAGCCCCTGTTTAAAAGACTCATCCCAAAGCTTAAACTCCTCCGTCTTCAGTGATGGGCGATGTTGAGAGGCCAGCGGCGGAAAATCTTTCAGATTGCTGCCGACAGTGCTGACGACAACAGGAATATTCTTCTTACGAAAGGTCTGGATAATATCCAACAGGTTATCCTGGTAATGCAGGTACACCGTTTCGAGTGCTGCAGAGTCAGAGCGAACCTGGTTGCCCAGAAACATTTCCATTCCCTGCCATTTTTTAGGGGCTTTAGACTCTCCAATCTTGCGGATGAAGCTGTTTATGACCTGCCCGATTCGGGTTGCTTTTATATTTATTCCTGCCCGGATCAAACTGAGATTTGGCGAAAGTTGAGAAAAAATGGTCCCTGCGCCGAAAGGGCCAACGACTTCATTGTTACCCAGATAGATGATTGCCATATCTGGCTGGTGCTGACTGACTTCTTTGGCGATCGGCAGGACAACATGTGAATTGGTCGCCGTAATTGCGGTATTGATGACTTCAAAATTGATCGCAGGGAATCTTTCCCGGAGCAGAACCTTCAGGATGCGGGAGAAGCCATAGGATTGCTCCGGGTCTCCCTGGGCGGCGGAAGCGCCCAGAATGAAGATTCGGAAAGTCTCTGCTGGTTTTTCTTCCGGGTATGCAAATGAAACAGGTTGCCTGGCGATCTCTATTGGAAAAAACTGCTCAATAAAGCGAGGGTTTTCACATAAATACTCTTGGCCATCAACAGTACAATCGGTTGTGAAATTAACCGGATGCCCGACTCCTGAGATGCGTAGCCCACCTTCAATGCAGATCAGGACAATGGCCGGAATCACCAGGATGGCAATCAGGCGATAAATCCATAGGCGCAAGTTTGAAATGATTTCTATGCTCATAGACAGATCCGCCAGAGTCCAGGCCGCAAGTCGTTAGTCTAACTCGTATTGATCCTGCCACTTTATCCCTTCATGCCACTCAGGTTGTTCTTTCTTGCTGAAGAGTTGGTTGGCGATAACAAGGTAATCCATTTCGGTACGCATAAAGCAGCGATAGGCATCATCCGGGGTGCAGACAATCGGTTCGCCGCGCACGTTGAAGCTGGTGTTCACCAGCAGTCCGTAACCGGTGAGCTCCTTAAAGGTCTTGATCAGCTGCCAGTAGCGCTCGTTAGTCTCGCGGTGAACCGTCTGAATCCTGGCGCTGTAGTCGACATGGGTGATGGCCGGAATGTCAGAACGTAAGAAATAGAGGCGGTCGTGAATGCTCATGTCTGCATAGTTGTCTGGCAGCGGATTGCAGCGCTGATTTCTGACCATGCCGACCAGCAACATGTAAGGTGAGGCATCGTTGAGCGCAAAATATTCGTGAGAATCTTCTGCCAGCACAGAGGGTGCAAAGGGCCTGAAACCTTCGCGAAACTTGATCTTCAGGTTGAGCTTTTTCTGCATCTCCGGATGACGTGGATCACCAAGAATACTGCGATTGCCAAGAGCCCGTGGGCCGTATTCCATGCGGCCCTGAAACCAGCCGACGACTTTGCCATCTTCGAGCAGTTTGGCGACATCTTCACAGAGTTGTGAAAAGTCGGTGTAGTTATTGTTTGGTGCTTCGTAGGTGCGACACATCCGCTGGATGTCAATCTGGCTGAACTCAGGGCCAAGATAGGCTCCTTGCATGGCATCAGCAGAGTCCGGGTCGATTTTCCGTTCAATTCCCTGACTGATATGCAATGCGGCGAGTGCAGCTCCGAGGGCGCCACCGGCATCACCGGCGGCGGGTTGAATCCATAACTTGTCGATGATGCCACTGTTCAATAGCTTGCCGTTGGCAACGCAATTGAGCGCAACACCGCCAGCCATGACCAGGTTGCGCAGCCCGGTCAATTCAACGCAGGTTTTTGCCAGTTTCAAAATGATCTCTTCGGTGATGTTCTGAATTGCCAACGCCATGTCCATGTAGGCCTGGCTGATCTCGCTCTCCTGCTCGCGGCGGGCAATCCCGAAAAGTTGGTGCCACTTTTCGTTGTTACACATACGCAAGCCGGTCGCGTAATCGAAATAATCCATATTCAGCAGAATCGAACCGTCATTCTTGATATCGACGAGTTCTTTTTTGGTCAATCGTTCAAATTCTTTGACCCGTTCACTATCGTGGTTTCCGTAGGGAGCAAGCCCCATCAACTTGTATTCACCACTGTTGATCTTGAAACCGCAGTAATAGGTAAACGCGGAATAGAGCAAACCAAGGGAATGTGGGAAGGGGAGTTCTTTCAGAATCTGAATCTGGTTGCCTCGGCCTGCACCGATGGTGGTCGTCGCCCACTCACCAACACCATCGACGGTGAGGATAGCGGCTTCCTCGAAAGGGGAAGGGTAGAAGGCGCTGGCCGCATGGGAGAGGTGATGCTCAGGAAAAAGGAGCTGAGCTTTATTTTTTTTAACCTGAGGATCGAGTTTTTCCAATTCATCCCAGATCATCTTGCGCATGAACATTTTTTCTTTGACCCAGACAGGCGCCGCCGAGAGGAAGCTTTTCAGACCTCTGGGGGCGAAGGCATGATAGGTCTCCAGTAAGCGCTCGAACTTAAGGA